>NZ_JAUBQE010000108.1:0-8249 GCF_036701115.1 Microcoleus sp. Pol1C5
CGGACCTATCTTTTTTTACCATAATCCAGTCAAATCCTTATTCGATCAGGCTTTGAGCGGGGTTGTCACCCCGCCAGCTTCAGAGACTCTTTCCACTGAGAGGTATTCGCGAAAATCGTTGCGGATTTGGGCGAGTTCTAACTGTTCTATCTCTGTTAAGGATTCTAAGGATAAAAAATTTGTGTAGGTGTCATTATTAAGCTGCTCTTGGAATTTCAAAAATTGACTGACTTCACCGAGCGTTATATTTTTGGCGTTAATAGTTGTTGTCATGTTTGATAGTTATTTAAGTTTTAATTATAATTAAAACATGACCCTAATTCAAATATAGGTTTGTAGTAAGGACTTTACTTATTTCAATCTTGGAATTAAGGACTTTAGTCCAATGGCACTGAAAAAGTCTCAATCACCTAGACTGTTTACCTTTTAAGATAGAGCGAGGTTCCTGCATCCGACGATACGGCTTCGGTCTGCATTTCAAAACTCTAGGTTCGGAACGATTGGGTCGAATCGTGAGTAAATTAGTTGCCACCTGCTCCAACAACAATTGATGCCATTGTCGCTGTTGGCGTTTTCCTGTAGTTGCCAACAGCGTCAAGAACTGATTAAACTGCTGCCGAGTCGATTGGAATGAGAGTTGAAAAGCGGTATCTTCGTCAGAAGATACCGCTTGCCACATTATGGTACGCAATAAAGTGTAAGCCAATAAGTGTGTCCAGATATCTTTTCTTACCATTGCCGGAGTTTTAGCTGTTAACATCTCCATTTTTAATGTTGTTTTGAGATAGCGTAAATTGACTTCGGCGGCTAACCAGCGAAGTCCATATAGCCGAGTTAATTGTTGAACATTGTATTGTTTAGCATCCATCAATGTTGTGACTACAATAATACGCTCGTCTCGAAAGCCACGGCGTTGAATACGCAAGCAGACTTCCCGAACGATGAAATTAGAGGGCAATGCCTCAAATTCCTCGTTACTCATGTGTTTGGGACACTGCTGGGGCTTATCCCCGACAACTTGATGGTCGCCAATTCCCAACTTCTTGCCCCGTCGAAAGTCCGTCTTACGAAGATGATTTTTCCGAAAAACAGCGTTCGCTCCCTGCTGTTTTACCAAAACCAAATCGACATAATTGCCATAAGCTCGATCCGCTAATATCACATCGTCGGGAAGTAAATTTGCATAAAGCAGACGGCTCATCACAATCTCACTCGTCGCCAACGAAGCAATACCAGCCGATACCACTGCTCCTGTCAGCAGTGAAAAGAGCACTACCATTTTCGCCATCGGAAATCCACACCCAGTTTTTTGATTGCTGTGTTGCGGATACTCGGCTTGATTGGCTGCAGTATCACTCATTAACACCGTTGTCCCATCTAGTACCCGTACCCGCAATCCACACCATTGTTTTTCTGTTGGAACTTGCTTTTCTAGAGCTTCTGCGACTACGGGTACTAACTGTTGGACGAGTCTTTCGGGTAGTCGTTGACGAGCTTTACTGTAAGCCCCTGTGTCTGAAGAAGGAGGCTTGACTCCGGCTACACTCAGCCAGGTACTCATCCGCTTCACTGCTTGACTGAGACTTTTGTCTGGGTCTAATACTTGCGATACCATCGCCCATAAGGTCACTATTGGTGTGTAGACACTGCTGTAATACCTCACGTTCTCGTTGGCCAGAAGCTCTTGGACTTGAGACTCTGGTAGCAGTTCTTTCCAGGGTAAGGCGACACTCTGTAAAAATTTTTGCTTGAGAATGGACGCACGATTTGGCATACTAGAGGCAGATATTTTGGTTTGTAAGGCAATTATCTATGTATATCTTGCCTTACAGATTTTTTTTTGCTCACTTTTTCAGCGCCATTGGACTAAAGTCCTTACTACGAACCTAATCTATCCTTTCCATCACAATCCCATCAACTATTTCATAACCCCAATTAAAATAATGTCGATTTGCCAACTGCTCGGCCATGTCATATTCGCCCAAGTTGCAGAGTTCAACTAACATTTGATATGCTTCATCTCTTTCTCGCTGCAACCTTTCCTCCCGCAGGTTTTCTCTCTCTTTCTCAGAAGGATTTGGTCGCTCTTCCCCCAGCGGATTGATATCGCTAATTCGTTTCATATCAGCCTCATTAAAAAGGGATAGATTCTACGATTTCGCCGTCAACTATTTCGTAGCCCCAGTCGGGGTTTGCAGCGATTTGTTTTTCAACTATACTTCTGCCCAGAGGAGTTTGGTAAGCTTTTTGCAAAGAGGAAATACTGGGAATTTCGGCGGGAGTTGGCGATGTTGTTTCAGCAAGTTTCGGCAGTGCTGGAATCTGGTCAGATGTGGATTGATTGAGGGCTAATTGCGGCGCGATAGCCCCTAACTTCCGCATAACGCTATCCTTGGTGATTTGCGGTTTTTCGTTGAAGGAAGACGGCAGATATGGTGTGTTAACGCCCTGCTGTTTTGCTTTGAGTGCATCATCGGCAAGGCGATCGCACTTTCGCAAAAATCCCTCCCACAAATCCTTGCCCAAAACCGGGTTTCTCAAATCAGCACGGGCTTTAGATACTGCTGCTTCCAGCGGTTCGCCTTTGTGCACGTAATACTGAATTCTCTCTTCTTCAAAAGCAGGATAAGGCACTTCTGGTTCGATTTCCCAATCTCGCTTAACTTTCTGACTTTCTCCTAAAGGGATTCCGGCGATAAATTCCTCCCAAAAAGTCGAGGTTAAGCCTTTTGTCATGCTGTCAATAATTTTAAATGCCCATCCAGAAGCATTGCCAAATCCTAAGTTGCGCTCTTGAGCATATGCTTCTAAGGCTCGTTGAAAATTGTGCAGTTCTTCTTGGGAATTCCAAGGGCCGCTAAATCGGTAATTCGGGGTGACAGCAACGGCTATTTGCTGGCGGGGTTGCCCGAAATATTTGTCGGTTTTAACTACATGATTTGGGGGTGATGTTTCGCGGAAAATTTCTACAGGGTGATTGTTGTTTTCGCGACTTATCGGTGTTATAGTATCTGGCGGATTCGGTGTCCAAAAGTTATTGAGTTTTTCCTCGAAAGCGTCAATGTCCGCCCAGAGTTCTAGGGTGTCTGTGTTGGGAGTCGTTAATTTTTCTTTCAGGAGCGATCGCACTTTGAGCAGGCGTCTCGCGAGTTCTTGTTCTTCGTGATTTAAACCGGTGGCTTTTTCAATTTCGCTGCTGTTGGTTTTTACCCATTCGGCAGAGTGGGACTTTTGTGATTGCCATTGTAATAATTGGCAAAGAAAAATGCTCGCCGCGACTCCGCCGGTAATGGGGGCGAGTTTGGGATAGTAGATGGCGGGATTTCCTAGATTTCCTAAAAATATTCCTATTTTCATTTTGTATATTCTTAATTCCCTTGAATCTTAGGGTTATTATTGGCGCAGCTTAGCTTGCATTCTAGGGGGCGCATCGGGCCAACTTACCTCGACTAAACTAGCAGGTAGAAACTTAAGATTTTCTTTAAGCTTCTGTCTATTCCTGACTGAATGGAGTTTCTAGAGTAAAAACGGGGATCGCTTATTCGATCGCCTGATTGACAGGACTGAGTTAAACGTAATAATAAATTATTTACTGTACAGCTTCTGCCAAAATGAATCCAGAACGCCAAGAGGCTTATTTGAACTTAATCGAGCGAGTGCTTACCTGTCCCAACGGCCAAGAGCCAGAGGTTTTGAGTTCGTGTTCCGATTTAATTGATGCGGGATTTGTGCAAATGCTAATCCAGATATCGGCTTCAATGGCGCGCGAAGGTGACGAAGATACTGCTAATTTTTTAGTGCAACTTGCTCGTTTGCTGGGGAAATCTTTGGGTTTGTCGCCGGATTTGAGGTCGGCTGGGTACAGTAGTGCAAAGGGGTAGAGAATAGTTGCGATCGCCTCGTTGTATCATGTTTTGAAAAATCAGGGCGATTCCCTACCCTTTGCGATAGCTTAGCTTCACCTAAATTTTAAATGCAGCGATGGCTTTACAGTTTATATTCGAGAGGCTCGCAAAACTCATTCACCCCAGTTTTAAATACATAAATAATCACCGAAGTCACCAAAATATCAGGGCAAGTTTTTGCTGCAACTAAATCTCTAAAGGCTGCATTCAATTGTCCGTTTGCCAACTCTTCTTTAACCTCGGATTTGCAGATAGCAACGCGGCATCTTTTGGCTAATCCGTCTAACCAATTTTCTGATATATTCGGTTCTTGTCCGGCTTGAATTGCTAGAGATATCGCTGCATCCTCGATGTTACCTTCGCAATCTTCGATTGCGTCTAGGGCTTTTAGGGCTTCGGGATATTCGGCTAATTGCGAGCGAAACTGGGCCATTTGTTGGGAGGTAATAATCATCATATTATTTTCCTGTGTTCTCTGCTGGCGGGACAAGTTTAGCAATTAAAGTTGATATTATAGCATTTTTTGGAGTGAAGGTGGAATTGGGCGATCGAACCTCATTACATTTTCAACTAATATTTTTGACTTCGCAATAGTCCGCCTGGGGTTGGAACCCGTGTCAAAGCTTAAGTGCTCTGGCATACGAATGATGTTAAATGCGATCGATATGTGGCATTAACGCCCTAGCCCGCCTGATGTTTAAACCCATTTCAAAGCTTAACTGTTTTTGCAGAGGACTGATGTTAAATTAGATTAGTTTCGTCGCTACTTGACAAAAAGCAGCGCTAAAATAGGTTTGCAGAACTCATATTTCTAGGGATTTGGGAAAAATGACAACCGTTACTTTAAACTTAGATACTGTCGAACTAACAGACGAACAGTTTTACCGTTTATGCCAGATGAATCGAGATTGGCAATTTGAACGGACTGCTAAAGGATAAATTATCATTATGTCACCAGTAGGCGGAGTCAGCGGCAATCGAGAAGCCGATTTAATTGGCTTGGTTTGGATATGGAATCAACAAACGCAGTTAGGGAGAGTGTTTAGTTCTTCAACAATTTTTCGGTTGCCCAATAATGGCGATCGATCGCCTGATGCCGCTTGCGTTATGTTAGAAAGATGGTCGGCTTTAACAGCAGAAGAACAAGAGAAATTTCCGCCAATTTGTCCTGATTTTGCCATTGAATTGCGTGAAGCGAAGCTATCCCGAAGGGAATCGCCCCCAGACCCGCTGCGGCCGCTTCAGGAGAAAATGCAGGAGTATCTAAACAGTGGTTTACGCTTGGGTTGGCTGATTAATCCTCTAGACGAACAAGTGGAGATTTATCGCCATTCTCGCGAAGTAGAGATTGTACAATTTCCTGTAAGTTTATCGGGAGAAGATGTCTGGCCCGGATTTGTGCTTAATTTGCCCATGATTTGATATTGCCTCAAACTTTTTCTGTTTCCAACTGTATTTTCTTCGGACAAATATCATCATCGTACCAACCAGTCAAAGCCACCGCCAAAGCATCCGCCGCATCGTCGGGTTTCGGAATATAACCTAACTCTAACTCCCGCGCCACTGCTTCTTGCACTTCAGATTTATCCGCATTACCGCGCCCTGTCAAAGCTTGCTTAATTTGAGCCGGCGTAAACTCGAACAGCGGCACTCCACACTGCGCTAATACCAGTGTCAAAACACCCCGCGCTTGCGCTACAAGTATGGTATTTCCCATCTTGTAAAAAAACAATTTTTCGGCAATTGCTACATCTGGTTTAATCTCTTCAATTACCGCGTGCAAATCGTCGTAAATTGTTTTCAAACGCTGGCCCATTTCTTGTTTGGGCGTTGTTTGTATGACGCCGCAATCAATCATGGAAACAAAGTTTTCATCTTGCTTGCCGGGGACAACTTGACAGCAAATTGCCCCGTAGCCGAGATTTGCTAAACCGGGATCTAATCCTAAAATTCGTTTTTCCATTGCCCGAATTAGTAATTGGAAATGGGGCAGGAGGCATTAAAAATTTGGGAAATGTTTCCTCACCCCCCATTACCAATTACCAATTATTAATTACCCCTCAGTTGTTTCTAGACCGAATACCCGATCGAACACTTTAGTCACTTTATACCCCGAATCTATTGATTCTAGAGGGTCTTTCCGCAACCGGTGCCGCAAACACAGAGTCATCACGCGGCGAATATCGTCTACAGTTACCTCTGTGCGACATTCTAAGGCCGTGAAAGCTTTCGCAGCCCGATTCGTCACCAAATCGCCCCGCAGTCCGTCAACGTCCAATTCCGCGCAAACTTGGGAGATTTTTACCCGCAACTCTCGATCGATAGTTACCGATTTCAACCTTTCCTGAGCTTCCACCAACCTCTGCTGCAGTTCATCTTGTTCGCGCTGGTATTTCGCGAGAAACTCCGCTGGATTTTGGTCAAAACTCGATCGCTGTTCGACAATTTCTACTCTTAAATTCGGGTCTTTCACAGTCCGAATTTCTGCGTGCATCCCGAATCTGTCGAGCAACTGCGGCCGCAATTCTCCTTCTTCTGGATTCCCGGAACCGATGAGAATAAACTTAGCCGGGTGGCGGATCGAAATGCCTTCTCTTTCAACAGTATTCCAACCGCTGGCGGCAGAATCGAGCAAAACATCGACTAAATGATCGTCGAGCAAATTGACTTCATCAACGTACAGAATGCCGCGGTTAGCTTTAGCCAAAAGACCGGGTTCAAAAGCTTTAACACCTTCCGACAAAGCTTTCTCGATGTCGATCGTACCGCAAACTCGGTCTTCGGTAGCGCCCAGAGGCAAGTCTACCATTTGGACTTTCTTGCGCGCGATTTTAATGTCAGTTTGAGATAAAGTGCGATCGCGCACCTCATCGCTCATCAAATCTGGATCGCTGGGATGACTGTTAAAAGGATCGTCAGCCACCACCTCAATTTCCGGCAGCAAATCAGTGAGGGCGCGGATTGTGGTAGATTTACCAGTACCTCGATCGCCCATAATCATCACCCCGCCAATTTTGGGATCGATGACATTCAACAGCAGCGCCAGTTTCATCTCCTCCTGGCCAACAATTGCAGTGAAGGGAAAAACAGCGCGGCGGGCTGGAGTAGCGGTAACGGTTGGTAGAGCGCCCGCATTTAGGGTATTGCTGACTTCGGCAGTAGGACTCACAGGATAACTCAAAATATAATAATTGCTTGTTTATTGTGACATACAAGCGGACAACAGTCGATCGGCAGCCTTGAAATCCAAGTGCAGAGTTTGTGTGATTCCTCTCAAAACGCTGCCAAAAACAGACTATTTCTGAGACACAGAACGCGCCCACTCTAAAATTTGTTGCTGACGTTCATCAGACAAACGTTCAACCATCGCAGCTAATAGTTCCGATATAGACAACCAACGCCTTTCTTTCGACTTCCAAACAACTAAAAACTGCTCGGTAGACAGAGTACAAAAAGCTATCGTTTCGCCAGAGCGCTCGCTAAATTCTATTTCGTAATTTCCATCATCATAACAATCTACAATAGCCCGTCTAGCAGCTAGGTGTAAATTAGATTCAGGCAATGTTACTAACAATTCTACTTATAGTCATTTCAAATAAGTATGAGACTATTTAGAAATCAGGTAAAATTAATAAAAATAGTGAAGCCGCTAGGAAAATGTCTTACAGTATTGATTTAAGAAAAAGAGTAGTGGATTATGTAGAAAATGGCGGTCGTATCGCTCAAGCAACCGGACTTTTTCAGGTAGGAAGAGCAACGATATATCGGTGGCTGGGTCGGAATGACCTTAGAGCCACTCAGGTAAAAAGACGTAAGAGAAAGCTAGATTGGCAAGCTTTAGAAAACGATGTAAAAGAGAACCCAGATGCCAGATTAATCGACCGAGCCAAGAAGTTTGGGGTCAGACCAAGTGCCATATCTTATGCTCTTAAAGAAATGAAAATTACTCGAAAAAAAAAAACTTCTTTATCAGGAAAGAAACGGAGAATCAAGAATGAAATACTACAGATATCTCCGAGAATTAATTAAAGTATCGGGAAGTCAAAGTCGGGTTTTTATTGATGAGTCAGGATTTGAAGAGTTTCAAGATTGTGCATTTGGCTGGTCAAAAAAAGGCAAAAAAATCTGGGGTGAAAAGTCAGGAAAACGGGGAAAAAGAGAAAATCTAGTAGCCGGAAGAAGGAAAGGAAAAAAGGACTTAATTGCCCCAATGGTTTTTACGGGCAGCCTCAATGCAGAAGGTTTTGAAGGGTGGTTATCTTTATATTTATTAGACATCTCCCAAAACTCGCAAAGCTTATCTGGCAAAGGCTTTGCGAATTATAACTCTTCTCAAAAATCTCT
>NZ_JAUBQE010000016.1:0-120658 GCF_036701115.1 Microcoleus sp. Pol1C5
CGAACTCATGTTCAGTCCCGAAAAAAAGATATTTTACCATCTCTTCCTACTCTTTATTTTATTTTTCGGAGATGTCTTCTGTACTAGAAAGGGAATTTGGGAGTGATTTGTCACGGCAATTACTCGATTTTCTTTTTCAGTATCTGGTACAGGAAATATAGATGGAAATTGACCGCGACGATGAGTTAAAACTTCATCAAAATACAAAAATTGCAAACTGAAAGGGCGATAAAGTGCCAGCCGGATTTTTTCAGGAGTAAACTCGGTTTTGACATTGGCTGCAAGGCATTCTTTGAGACGGCTACTCCACTTAATTTTAGTATCCTCATATTCAACAAAGTTATCAATAGTATCCCCCGGTTTTCTTAGATGATACCAGCGATAAACTTGGTGATTATAATAGTCTATAAATAATTTAATATTTTCAACTAAATCATCTTTTTTAAAATTATATGCCCATGTATCCCGTGCTGTTTCAGCTCCCCTGCTATAAATATGAAAAATGACTCTCTCGTCAATTTTATTAGAAGCTTTAGCTTCTTTGCCACCAATCGGTATCAACGTCTCAAAATCATCTTGCAATCCTTCAGTTAGCCAATTGGATTTTAGATCGGGCTGAATTAATTGCCATTCAACCCCACCTCGATCTTGATACTTTTCTAAATATTCATACTTTTCTTCTTTGCGCCACAACTCATCAACCCGTGCATAGTAAATTTGTGCAGGTTTAGAAGTTTGACCATTTTTATTCCTGATCAACAGGTTAATACTAACCCCTACTTGAATGCCGAAAACATTATGAGTTGTACCTGAAAGTCTGGGATTTTTTCTAACATTTCCTCCTAAATCCAAGATATAAAGCGCATCAAAATCTTTCTGAAGATGTTTTCTCATTCCATCAAAAGCAATATCATTAACAAAGCTGTTATTAGTTACAAAAGCTACAATTCCCTCGTCGCCAATTCTATCCGATGCCCAGCGAATCGCTTTCACATAAGGGTCAGACAGTGCATTTTTATTAGTTGCTTTCGAGTCTTCCGAGTAGGTTTCGGCAACGCGACGGTCTATTTCTTCATACTTGCGATTTTTATTGTTATCATTTTCACTGATTTGAAAAGCATTGTAAGGTGGATTGCCAACTACAACAAAAATCGGCGAACTTCTCTGCCTCTCTACCCTAGCTGTATTTGCCGCCGTAAACAAAGAAAGTTGCTGTACTTTTTGGTCAGAAAAAGTATCAACTAAACAAATACCTTCAAATGGTTGATAAGTCCCGGTTGCCTCAAAATACTCATGTTCGATATTCATCGAAGCAATGTAATAAGGCAGTAACATCAATTCATTGCAGTGCAATTCGTCAGCATATTTCTGCGGTAGTGCCGTTTTCCGAATCTCCCGCATTACCCGCATCATAAAATTCCCTGTCCCCACAAAAGGATCGAGGATATGCACTCCTTTATCGCTTAAAGATTTGCCAAACTCTTTTTGCAAGATATCCTCAACACTTTTGACCATGAAATTCACAATCGGTTGAGGAGTGTAAACGATGCCGTGAGTATCCGCAACCTTGATGGCAAACCCTTGGAAAAACTTCTCGTAAATGGTGTTTAGAAAGTGCTGTTTTTCGCTAAATTCATCAATTGTCGCGGCGGTTTCTTCTAAGGCACGGTAAAAATAGTCAACTTCTCCGAGGAAATGGTCGCGACTGAAGGATTTAGAAGTTAAAGCATTAATAACTTTTTCGATTTCAACAGCGATGATATTGCGGTTGGTAAAATCTGGGTTATCAAAAATGCGGCGAAAAATGCGTTCGGTGAGGATGTGCTGAATTAGCATTTCCTCGACAGCAGCTTCGGAGAGATTGGGGTTAATTGATTGGCGGCAGACGGCGGTAAAGTCATTAAATGCTTGAATGAATCTTTTGTTAGTTTTGCGTTGTCCCTCAATCAGATTAATCAGTTTTGCTGCTAAATCTTTGACTCGGCTGCCAAATTCAGCGGCGGCGACTTCCCACTGGGCGATAGCGGGAGTTCGGTATTCAAAAAATAGCTTCAGCGTATCGACTAGGGATTGCGGTTTTGTGATATCTTCATCACAGAGTTGCTTGCTGCCTTGCCAAATAATTGCCCGTTCCGGTGCTTGAAAAATAATGTTATCTTTGGGATAGCCAACAGCAAATTTTTGTTTAACTTCGCGTTCCAGCTTGTCATGGGTGTCTTTTGCTTCCCAGATACCGTGTCTGAAACTGTCGGCCCGCACTAATTCCCCATCAACTCTGATTCGCTTATTGTTGCCGATTTTCATCTCTTTTTCGGGTACCAGCGTCCACCCAAATTGCTGACAGCAAGACTTTAGCAAATCGGCAAAAGCATCCTTTACTGCTAATTCGTGAGATATCCCCAATTTCGCAAATTGTCCCAGGGCCTCGTAATATGCTTTAACAGGTTTGTGGGTTGCCTTGAGGTTGAGATTTGGCATGGGGGATGGGGGAGCGCAAATTGCTGATTTAATTTTAAGCGATATTGTAACTTTTTTACCGTCAAACAAAAGAAAATAAAAGTACACGCCGCGTAGCTATCCCGTAGGGAATTGCCCGCACCCATCGCCCCCAAAAATTCCCACGGCATCAGCGATAATAGTATTAGCAAACTCTCCAAAATCGAGGAAACACCTATGCTCGCGACTGCCGCCCTACAGGATAATCTTACCATAGAAGACTTCATGGCTCATCCGTGCGATCGCATGGAATGGATAGATGGTCAACTCGTAGAGAAAAATGGCATGACACTAAAGACGGGTAAAATTCAGTTGAGACTGGGGAATTCTTGGGAAGATTACAAAGATTCTAGCGGACAAGGGGGAGAAGCTTATGTCGAGGTTCCTTGCCGCACTAACCGGCAAATTCGCCGCCCCGATGTCGCTTATCTCACACCCGAATTAGTTGCACAATTCGGTAATCTTGCCACTTTACCCCAAAGTTTTCCGTTAATTGCCGAAATAGTTTCACCCACCGATATCGCTGAAGATGTCTTTCTCAAAGCACAAGAATATTTAGAATCTAGCTGTCAGGAAGTCTGGTTAGTTTTTCCCGAAAGTCGTTTAATATTCGTGATGACTAAAAATCAAATATTGACATTTCGATCCGGCGATACCGCCACCACCCAACAAATCCTGATCGGTTTTAGCATCGAAGTCGATCAATTACTAGCTTAAACTCAATTCTACAACCTTTCATGTAGCAGCACGCGACACAAAGCTCTCCTCTACCTGTTCCACCAGTTCTGAAATCAAATTGCTACAATATGTTTAAGAATCCTCAGTCCGCCTTCGCGGACTTCGTTTGTATAGCATCGGAATTCTATTCGGTGGTATTTAATTAATCTCCCACCATTATCGGAGCAAACCGCCATGTCAGACGACTTTTCCTTAGACGAGCTTTTAAATAGAAGTTACTACGCCTTCAAAGACGCAGAAAACCAAGTGGGACAGTGTAATGTTTTAGTCATAGGCAAAACCGGCGTCGGCAAAAGTACCCTAATAAATTCCGTTTTTCGCCAGCGCTTAGCAGAAACCGGAGTCGGCCGCCCCATCACTCAAGGCATTCGCCAATATACCAAACCGAATTGCCCAATTACAGTCTACGATACTCCCGGACTCGAACTTAACGCCGAACAAATTAAAGTTATTCAATTAAACGTTGCTAAACTGATTGAAGACCAAAGACTCCTGCACCCCAAAGAACACATTCACGTCATCTGGTACTGCATCAATCACAGCGCCAATAGAATAGAATCTGTTGAGGAAAGCTGGCTAAAAGAAATGGAAGTCAAAGATGTACCAGTGATTTTAGTTTTGACTCAAACTACATCTAAAAAGCCCAGCGAGTTTTTCAAGCAACTGGAACACATGAATTTGCCCGTCAGTCAAATCATCCCCGTCATGGCTGAACCGGAAGAAATTGATGAGGATTATACAGTAAAATCTCACGGTTTAGACAAGTTGGTAGATGCAACGTTTCAACTGCTGCCGGAAGTAGCTAAAAAAGCTTTTGTTAAAGAACAAATTGCCAATATTGCGCTCAAATCCGATATGGCATTTAAATATCTAAGTGCTTATGTTGCAGGTTCTGCAATTGTCGGCGCGACTCCTGTACCCTTTGCTGATGCGCCGATTTTGATGACGATGCAAACGGCAATGATTGCTAATATTACTGTAATTTTTGGAATGCCCTTTGATAAGGGGTTTATTTCGGCGATGCTGTCTGCTATTAGCGGCACAGGTGGGGTGACTGCTGTTGGCAGAAGTATTGTTACTAATTTGATTAAAATGATTCCTGGTGCGGGTACTGTTGTCGGCGGTGCTATCTCCGGTGCAACCGCAGCAACTCTAACGCTTGCCCTCGGTTTGGCTTACATTGAAGTGCTTAAAGCTTATATGAAAGCTCAAGTTAATGGGGAACAACTTTCTTTGCAGCAGTTGACAAAGATGTTTGTGGATTTTTATAAGGATTATGCTAGTTCTGGGCGTAAAACTTTGAAGGATGAGAAACCGGAGCAACCTAAACCTCCCAATCAAATTAATATTGAGTAAATTGGGCATTGGGTATTGGGCATGGGGCATAGGGCATAGGGCATAGGGCATAGGTTATTTGTTAGTTCCAATTCCCAATTCCCAATTACCAATTCCCAATTACCCATTACCAATTGATTGCTACAATATGAGTGAATTCTGCAAAAGGGAGTAAATGGCTATGGTAATGGCAGCCGTTTTATCAGAAAATGTTTCTCTAGAAGACTTTATAGCCTGTCCCGCCGATGATATGGAATGGGTGGACGGGCAAATCTCGGAGAAAAATGGCATGACAGTAAAACACAGTCGAATCCAATCTAGACTAGATTATTATTGGAGAAGTTATAAGATATCTAGCGGACAAGGCGGCGAAGTTTATACAGAAGTTCCTTGCCGTACTGACAGGCGAGTGCGCCGTCCTGATGTAGCTTATCTGACTCCTGAACTTGTTGCTCAATATGGCGATGTTCCTACTTTGCCTCAAAGTCCGCCGTTAATTGGAGAAATAGTTTCTCCTACTGATATTGCGGAAGAAATATTTCTAAAAGCACAAGAATATTTAGATTCAGGTTGTCTGGAAGTTTGGATAGTTTTTCCAGAAAGTCGCTGGATATTGATAATGACTCAAACTCAAAAGTTAACCTTTAACCAGGGTTCTACAGTCAGCACTCACCTAGTGCTCCCAGGTTTTAGTGTTGCGGTTGATGAGTTGTTGGCTTGAAAGCCAAAAATTAATTAGGTATAAGTGCTTTGTGGCAGAGTTCCGCCGTGACTATTGTAATAATTTGTGAAAAAGTCATTGACAAAATGCCGATCGCTCGCCCAGCCAATTAATAAAAAAAATTATCAATAAAAACAGCAGTTGTAAATTTGCACAAAAGCACAAACAGGGGTAAAATACTGATTGCTTTGTTTCCAAATCTAGCGTAAATTCCAATTGGGGAATTAAAACCAATAATTGAAATATGTCTAAGACTTACACTGTTGAATTGATCCACCAAGGCTCTACTTATACTGTAGAAGTACCCGAAGATAAACAAATTCTCCGCGCCGCTAACGACGCCGGCATTGAGTTGCCGAGTTCTTGCAATGCGGGGGTTTGTACTACCTGTGCTGGTAAAATTATTGAAGGGAAGGTCGATCAAGCTGATGGTATGGGCGTTAGTCCCGATCTTCAGGCAGAAGGTTATGTGTTGCTGTGCGTTGCTTATCCCCGATCGAACTTGAAGATAGAAACAGAAAAAGAAGACATTGTGTACGATCGCCAATTCGGTAAATCCTAGCACTAAGCTAAAATTGACCTAAGTACCGTTAGCGGTAAAACCACTATGGATCGCCCTATGACCACCCATTTCATTTCCGCAGAAGTTGACCTCCACGATACCGCCGAGCAACTGCACTCGGCTATTGAAATTGAACTGCAAAAGCACGGCGAACCCCTGCGCTGGGCCGTCACAGACGTGGATGTCGATCGGCAAAAGGCTGTGGTAGAAGGTTACGTGCTCGTGGAAGCATCCCCCGCAACATCGTGAACCCCCGCCCTTTGACAGTGGTTTTGATAGTCCCTACAGGCGTTGGAGCATCGATTGGTGGGTTTGCAGGAGATGCGCTGCCGGTGGCTAGGGCGATCGCCCAAATTTCAGACACCCTGATCACTCACCCCAACGTTCTCAACGGCGCTCAACTTTATTGGCCGATACCTAACGCTCTCTACGTTGAAGGTTACGCCCTTGACAAATTTGCTGCCGGATGCTGGGGACTGCAACCGGTACATCAAAATCGCATCGGCTTAATCCTCGATTCTGCGATCGAACCAGACTTGCAGTTGCGCCACTTGCAAGCGGCTGATGCAGCGAAAGCTACATTGGGCTTGAATATAACTGATTGTGTTTTAACCGATCGCCCCCTGCAAGTAGAATTGCGTATTTCTGAATCAGGGGCATCCTGGGGGACGATCGGCAATCCCGACAGTTTATTGCGCGCTGCAGAAAAATTGATCGAACAAGCAAGAGTAGAGGCGATCGCAGTTGTAGCCAGATTTCCCGACGATGAAGGCAGCCTCGCCCTCGAAAACTACCGCCGCGGCAAAGGAGTTGACCCCCTCGCCGGCGCGGAAGCTGTGATCAGCCACCTCATCGTCAGGACGTTTAAAATCCCCTGCGCCCACGCCCCCGCGCTTTCCCCACTTCCCCTCGATCCGCACCTGTCTCCGCGATCGGCTGCTGAGGAAATCGGCTATACTTTCCTACCTTGCGTCCTTGCCGGCCTCAGCAAAGCTCCCCAATTGGTAGCGCCAGAAAGCCAGCAGCACAATCAATTATCAATTACCGCCGATCGAGTTGATGCGGTGGTAATACCCGCCACAGCCTGCGGCGGCAGTGCTATTCTGAGTTTGAGTGGGCGATCGTCCGTACAAATCATCGCTGTGGGCGACAACAAAACCCAGATGCAGGCGACTCCAGAAAAACTCGGAATCAAAGCTTTGCAGGTAAACTCATATTTAGAGGCGATCGGAGTTTTGGTCGCTTTGCGGGCCGGCATCAGTCCAGCTTCCTTGGGTGCAGACATCTCCTCCCTGCGTTGTTTGTCTGACTCAACAAGACAAATCTAAAATCTCAAACATCAAATCTAAAAGTGATTAAGTGGCAGAAAAACTTCCCGGAAATCCTGAAATTGAACCCTTGACGCGCACCCAAGTTTTAATAGCAATGGGCGTGACAGCAATTATGTTGCTGGCGGTTGCTAAATTGTGGTTGCTATTTGGATCGGTATCGCTTTTGCCAGTCAAATTGATAGGAATCGACTTGCTCACAGGATGTGCGATCGGACTGGCAATTACAGGCGGTAGTGCGATCGTTTATCACCTCTGGCCGGGTTATCGCCGGAGTGCAGACGTTTACTTGGAAGTAGTGCTCAAACCTTTGTTTTGGCCGGATTTGATTTGGCTGGGACTGCTGCCCGGACTTAGCGAAGAATTGCTATTTCGAGGCGTTATGCTGTCTGCTTTAGGATTGAATGTTACCAGTTTAGTGTTATCGAGTTTTTGTTTCGGCATTCTGCACTTGGGAGGCATCGATCAGTGGCCTTATGCTGTTTGGGCAACTGCTGTCGGATTGCTGTTGGGTTACAGCGTTTTAGCTACTGGGAATTTGTTAGTGCCAATTACGGCTCATATCTGCACGAATTTGATTTCTAGCTGTGTTTGGAAGTGGGAAAACAATGCGGTGAAGCGATAGGATAGATGAATATCGACCATAAACCGGGCGATTGAAATCGCTAGCAAGGCGATCGCACAGTCAAAGTCCGATCGTTTTTTTTGCTTGGCTGCAACATAATGGTGACGTATTTGCCTGACAAATAGCCGATTTAGGCTTTGTTTGGACTTGAAATTTGTTCAAGTCCCGATAATAGCAATTCTGAAAAATATTGCTACAGTCCTGATGTTGGGTTGCACTTCGTTCCACCCAACCTACTTTTGTTATTGTTGCAGAACTTTTCAGAATTGCTATAAGAGGATGGATATTAACTGAGCAATAGGAATCTTACACCAGAATATTCCCGGTGTTTTTAGACCTGATAATGTCAAGCAGGTTTCGCCTCGAGCACACTTACTGGCCCTTTTGTTTCTATCATATTAGTCACTTTAAACCCTGCGGAAGAAAGTAAATGATAAAATTCATCCTTTGTTCGCATAAAAGTACCCCCCAGAATGAACAAAGTTAAGCTACCCATGCCAATAAATGGCGACATTTTGCCTTCAGGCAACATAAAATCAACAATCATCAGCCGATCTTTAGCTGTCATAGCTTGATAGCAATTTTTAAGAATTGTAATAGCACGATCGTCGTCCCAATTGAGGAGGACACGAGAGAGTAAGTAAAGATCGCCACTAGGGGGAACCGCCTCAAAAAAGCTGCCTCCAACTATTTGACACCTATCTGCAACTCCAGCCACTTCCAAAACCTGATTCGCATCAACCACAACATCTTCGCGATCGAACAAAATAGCTTGTAGCTTGGGATTCGCATTCAGAATCACAGCCGTTAGGGTTCCAATTCCCCCTCCAACATCCACAAGTGTCTTAACGTCTGAAAAATCATAAGCTTCAAGCACCGGAAGCAGCCACTCCCTTGTTGTCTCCTTCATCCACTCATTGAAATTTACTGCCGCATCAGAATTCTGCTTCAAATAGCTATAAAAATTAGTCTTAAAAGTATGTTCAAATGGAGTTTCTCCAGTCTTTATACCGTAAAGTAAATTCCCCCATCCCTGATATAGTTCATCACCCATTGCCAAAACCGTACCTCGTAAAGAATCAGAAGTACCAGTCAGGAGATGTTTTCCCAGAGAATTTAAGCAAAACTTTTCATTATCTTCCAGAGAAAATACACCAACGCTTACTAGCATACGCATCAGGTGATAAATACCATGAGAATTTACACTGGTAGCTTTCGCAAGTTCATCAGCAGTCTTAGAACCATCACTCAGAATATCTGCAATTTCTAGTTTTGCCGCGACCAAAAGAGCCTGGGATATTTTAAACCCATACATCATTTCTAGTAGCAATGACGATGAGTTTTCGCCTTCTGGTTGGGCATTCTCTGTATATAAAGCCATAGGAAATCCTGTGAAAGTTATCTATTTAAAAACCAAAAAGCAAATCTAAATTAGCTGCCTTGCCTCATCAAGGTATACTCTAAGTTGTTCTGCCATAACCTGAACATTAGGGGGATAATTCATAGTAATATGATTTCCCGGCACTTCTCGAACCTCTACTCCTCCAGTAGCAACCTCAATCCAAGGTAATTCTGGATTTTTGGCATTAACTTCATTTTGTTCTGTAGCACGGAAAAATATAATTCGACCTCCATAAGTTTGAGGGATGTAACTTAGCATCGCTTGGGCGTGTACTTTAAACAGATGGAGAAAATGGCGAATCTCAGGTAAACCAAAATCGGGAGGAACTACCCTATTAGCAATCTTTACTTGCTCTAAAAAGTAGACAAGTTGCTCATCTGGCTCAAGTTTTTGAAGGACATCCATAGAAAGAGACAGATTGAACCCAACACCTAGCAAATATACCAAAATTGCTGTATCATCTTCCGTTTCTAAAACAGGCATTTGACCGGGCCCAGGAGTATCTATTAAAGTTAGCAGCGCTATCTTTTCACCTTGGGCATTGAGTTGCTGTGCCATTTCAAAAGCAACAGTTCCTCCAAAGGAAGAACCACCCAAAAAATAGGGGCCTTCTGGTTGTTGAACTCGCACTGCTTCAATATAGCGAGCAGCCATTTCCTCAACTTTAGTGAAAGACTCTGTTTCCCCATCTGAAACATGGGCTTGTATGCCAAAAATAGGCTGATCTGAACCTAGATAACGTGCTAAATCCCGATAAATGTAAACGTGACCGCCTACCGGATGAACTAAGAACAAAGGTTGTTTAAAACTACCGCGCTGAATTTCTACTAACAAAGATTCAGAAGCTGGCTGGAGTGGCTGGTTAGTATTATCCGATAAGCCGGAATTGTCTTTAATTAATGCCGCCAAAGCTGCAACAGTCGATGATTGCAATAGGCTATGGGGAGACAAGGATTTTTGCAGTGTTTCGTTTATTTTAGTTATTAGTTGAACGGCTAATAAAGAATCTCCGCCTAAATCAAAAAAATCATCATGAATCCCTACTTGCTCGATACCGAGAAATTCTTGCCAGATAGTAGCAATAGTTTGCTCAATTTCATCTCTAGGAGCAATATAGGTATTGTCTAAATTCGGTCTTGAGTGATGTGGTGTTGAATCGACTGGTTGGGAATTTTCATCTGGTAAAGATGCAATTTTAATCGGTTGCTCGATTCCTGGTGCTTCAATCCAATAACGTTGGCGCTCAAACGGATAGGTCGGCAATGGGAGACGATAACGCTGCTCATCAGCATAAAATTTAGACCAATCTATTTGTACTCCTCCTAACCAGAGTTTACCCAATGTAGTAAGTAAGAAATCTAAATCTGAATTTTGGTCTTGTGGATGGCGCAATGAAGAAAGTACAATTTGCTCAGCCCCTTTATTAGGATGCTGTTTTGCTAGCGTGTTCAACGTCCGTCCGGGCCCCACTTCTAGCAATATTTGATTTTGGTCTTTTAATAGCTGTTGTAACCCATCTGCAAAGCGTACTGTTTGCCGCAGATGTTGAGCATAATAACTCGGACTTGTCGCCTGCATTGCTGTTATCCAATTACCAGTAACATTGGAGATGTAGGGAATTTTAGGCGAGTTCAGCTTAACTTTTTTAACTTGTTCGCTGAAGGGTTCTAAAATTGGCTCCATCATCTGTGAATGGAAGGCATGAGAAGTGTGCAATCGGCGACACTCTACACTTTTTTCAAGTAGTTTTTGTTCCAATTCATCTATGGCATCAGTAGCACCTGAAACCACGCTCATAGATGCTCCGTTAATCACAGCTAAATCGAGTTTATTGCCCAAAAAGGGTTGCACTTGCTGTTCTGGAAGTGGAACTGCAAGCATGGAACCACTCGGCAGTTGCTGCATTAATTTACCTCGTGCAGCTACCAAGGATAAGCCATCTTCCAACGAGAAAACACCAGCCAAACAAGCTGCTACATATTCACCAATGCTATGACCAATCATCGCTTTGGGATGCACTCCCCAAGACATCCACAATTTAGCTAAAGCATACTCGATCGCAAACAGTGCTGGCTGTGTAATCGCAGTCTGCTTTAGCTGGTTTGTAGCTGCTTCTGCTTGTGCTTCACTTGGATAAACTACGTCGCGTAGATCAATTCCCAAGTGAGGTTTAAGAATTTCCGAACATAGGTCGATCTGTTGGCGAAATGTTGGTTCAACTTGGTAGAGTTCCAAGCTCATATTGATGTACTGCGAACCCTGTCCTGAAAACATAAATACGACAGGTCGATCTTTAGACTCTTGGAAGCTGGTAAAAACTCGTTTTGCATCGAGAGTGTCGAGGGCAATAACACTTTCTTCTATCTCATTACAAACTACTATCCGTCGATGGCTGAAAGCTTTTCTACCAACTTGAAGCGTATAAGCAACATCAGCAAAATTTTGATCTGGATGTTGCTTTAAATATTCGCTCAAATTTACCGTTGCACTATCAAGTGCAGAGCTAGTTTTTGCCGATAAAACCAACAGTTGTGATGGTCTAGATTCTCCAGATTTTTCTACATTAGGCGCTTCTTCTAGTACCACATGAGCATTAGTTCCACCGATGCCAAAAGAACTAACTCCAGCACGACGGGGAGTTTTATCTGCTTTCCATTCAGAAAGCTTAGTATTGACATAAAAGGGACTGTTTGCAAAATCAATCTTAGGATTAGGCTGTTCAAAATGCAAGCTAGGCGGTATTAACTTGTGTTTGAGAGCTTGGACAGTTTTGATTAAGCCAGTAACACCAGCAGCAGTATCCAAATGTCCGATATTGGATTTGGCAGAACCGATCGCACAGAAGCCTTTTTTCTTAGTTTCGAGTGAGAAAGCTTGCGTCAACGCGGCAATTTCGATCGGATCTCCCAGGGGTGTTCCGGTTCCGTGAGCTTCTATATAGCTGACGGTTTCAGGGGGAATTTCTGCGAGTGCTAAAGCATCTGCGATCGCCTGCGCTTGACCATCTATACTGGGAGCTGTGTAGCCAATTTTGAAAGCACCATCATTATTGAGCGCAGAACCTTTAATCACCGCATGAATATAATCTCCATCCGCGATCGCCTCCTCTAATCTTTTCAAAACCACAATTCCCACACCGCTACCGCTAACAGTTCCCTGTGCTTTCGCATCAAAGGCTCTACAATGTCCGTCTGGTGAAAGAATCATTCCCTCTTTATAAAAATATCCTGCCTTTTGGGTAACGCCTATAGAAACCCCACCAGCCAAAGCCATATCGCATTGGTAATTCAGCAAGCTTTGGCAAGCCATGCTAATAGCAACCAATGAAGTAGAACAGGCTGTTTGGACAGTAATACTCGGCCCTTTCAAGTTTAATTTGTAAGAAACACGAGTTGACAGAAAATCTTTCTCATTGGCGATCGCAAGTTGGAAATCTCCAACGGATTCTCTAAGCTGGTGATTAGGATAAAGGTTATTCAAAAAATAAGTATTGAAACTCCCTGCGCCTGCGTAAACTCCTATCGAACCTTCGTAAGTTTCCGAGTTATAGCCAGAACTTTCTAGAGCCTGCCAAGCGGACTCCAAGAAAAAGCGGTGTTGTGGATCTGTAATTTCAGCTTCTCTAGGATTAAACCCAAAGAATGAAGCATCAAATAACTCAATATCTTCTAATACCCCTCTTGCTTTTACATAGCGGGGGTCACGCACCACTGATTGGTCAATACCTAAAGATTCTAGTTCTTGTTCGGAGAAGAAAGAAATAGATTCCACACCATCGCGTAGGTTTTGCCAAAACTCATCAACATTTTTAGCACCGGGAAAGCGACCTGCCATGCCGATGATAGCGATACCTTCTATAGAGCTGGTAGTCTCAGAGTTATCCATTTTTATTCTTTCCTTGCAAGCGTTGTTTTTGCTTTTGGCGATTGATTGCTTCTTTTTGTTTTTTAATGTGTTCTCGACTTTGCCCAACAGAGGATTTTTCCTCTGGCTCCTCACTTAAATATTTAGCCAAAGAGCTGATGGTTGGATATTTAAACATCTCAATCATGGAAACATCTCTGTCGATCGCTTCTCTCAGTTTACTCTGAGCCTGAGCCATCAGTAATGAATGACCGCCTAAATCGAAGAAATTATCATCGACACCGACTTTCTCTAGGTGTAAGACCTGTTGCCAAACGGTAGCGATCGCTTGTTCGATCTCAGTTTGAGGTGCGATATAAGTTGTTTCCAACTGTGGGTTAATAGCATCGGGAGCTGGCAGTGCTTTACGGTCTACTTTGCCGTTTGGTGTGAGCGGCAAATGATTCAAAAACACAAAGCCGGAAGGCACCATATAGTCGGGCAGTTTTTGCTTCAAAAAGTCGCGTAAGCTGCCGATTGTTGTGCGTTGCAAAACTTTCAAGAAGCCCTGAGTTTCCATGAGATACTCTATGCTTTGTTGCACTAGAGCCTGCTCATTCCGGCTGAGGGCGAACACAATCCCACATTGCTCCCCTTGTCGCCAAACGATTCTGCCCTCCAACCATTGCTCCTCACTGAAACCAGGTAGACGCAGGTACAGGCGGAGGGGTTGGCTGGGCTGATAAGCATCTGGTACGCCTACTATGCAGACACCACCGATGGAAATGTCTTCTGTGCGGAGTTTCACCGCAGGACTGCCGCCAAATTCAGCCAGACATGGGCTCTGATAAGGCACTCGTTCTGGTCTGAGGTTAGAAGTAATATAAGCGACTAGGCGCTGGTTGCCGGAGGCATCCTTGCGGTTGATAACTAGAGACTCGTGTATATCCGGGTGTTGGCTCAACACGGCCTCGATCTCGCCGAGTTCGATGCGGAAGCCACGAATTTTCACTTGGTGGTCAATGCGACCTAGAAATTCGATATTGCCGTCGGGTAGGTAGCGGGCTAAGTCGCCAGTTTTGTAGAGGCGATCGCCTGATTTGTTGGTAAAGGGGTTGGGGATAAAGCGCTCGGCAGTTAGTTCGGGTCGATTGAGGTAGCCCCGTGCTAAACCAGCGCCGCCAATGTATAGCTCTCCGGGAACGCCGAGCGGGACAAGCTGTTTTTGAGCATCTAGTAGAAAACAGTGTGTATTGGAGATGGGTAGACCTATAGGAATAGTTGTAGCTTCTTCTATAACATCCTGCACCAAGTACCAGGTGCTAAATGTTGTATTTTCGGTAGGCCCATAAACGTGAAGCAGTCGCTGAGGTGAACCTTTATCGAGTACCTCTTTGACCCATTTAGGCTCAACAGCTTCTCCTCCAAATAGAAGGTGTCGTACCAAATGGAAAGCTGATGGGACTTCTTTGGCTAATAAATTGAACAAGGCAGTAGTCAAAAATAATACAGTGACACCTTGTTGTTGGATTTGACCAGCAAAGTTTTGAGGAGAAAGTGCTACATCTTTGGTTATAACAACGAGTTTCGCGCCGTTAATGAACGTTCCCCAAATTTCAAATGTAGCGGCATCGAATGAAAAATTCGAGGCAAAAGCAACTATATCCTTTGGTTGAAAGGTAATGTAGTTTGTATTGATTACCAAGCGGTTTACCGCCTGATGAGAAACAATAACTCCTTTTGGTCTGCCTGTAGATCCCGAAGTGTAAATCACATAAGCCAAGTTCTCAGAGGTTAAGCTGCATCTAGGGTTTTCCTCACTTTGTCGCTCAATGATTTCCCAGTCTGTGTCCAGGCAGAGGACACGCGCTCGGTGTTTGGGAAGAGATTTCACCAACCGCGCCTGAGTCAGCAGCACTGGGACTTGGGCATCTTCTAACATGAAAGCTAAACGCTCTGCGGGATACGCTGGGTCTAACGGTACATAAGCCCCCCCAGCTTTAAGAATGCCCACTAGGCCCACTACCATTTCTAGCGATCGCTCTACACAGATGCCCACCAGTACCTCTGGCCCCACACCCAAATTCCGCAGATGATGCGCTAACTGATTCGCTCGTTGATTCAGCTCTTTATAGGTCAGTTGCTCATCTTCAAAAACTAATGCGATCGCATCGGGCGATCGCTCTACCTGCTCTTCAAACAACTGGTGTATACAAGTATCTTTAGGGTAATCAGTTTCGGTATGGTTCCACGCTGCTAACTGCTGTCGTTCAAACTCAGTTAAGAGGGGCAATTCTGCAATTTTCTGCTCTGGGTTAGCGACAATTCCTTCCAGTAAAGTCTGAAAATTTCCCAACATCCTAGTGATAGTTGCAGCATCAAATAAGTCAGTGTTGTACTCAAGGCGACCAATGATGCCTGATGGTTTCTCATCAAGCTCAAGGTACAGATCAAACTTTGCCGCACCGGTATCCACATCTAGCTGGCTGATTGTCCATTCATCAATTTCGACAAGCGGGGGTTCGAGGACAAAGGCGACTTGAAATAGAGGGTTATGGCTGAGATTACGCTCTGGCTGTATTTCTTCCACTAGCTTCTGGAAGGGCAATTCTTGGTGAGCATAAGCCCCTAATGTCACCTCCCGTACCCTCACCAGCAGTTCCTCAAAACTGGGGTTGCCAGAAAGGTCAGTACGCATTACTAAAGTGTTGAGGAAGTAACCAATCATCCCTTCTAGCTCTTGTCGGTTGCGGATGTTGGCGACAGTACCCACTGGAATGTCCATCTGCCCCGTATAGCGGTAGAGCAAGGTTTGGAATGCTGCCATCAACGTCATAAACAGGGTGACACCCTCCCTACGACTTAGCTCCTTAAGCATCTCGGTTAGGCTCAGGGGTAGGGCTAGACATTGCCTTGCACCCCGAAAGGTTTGCATTGGCGATCGCGATCGGTCAGTCGGCAGTTGCAGTGTTGGCAAATCCGCTAGTTGCTGCTTCCAGTATCTCAGTTGGTTTTCCAGCACCTCGCCCTGTAGCCATTGCCGCTGCCAGTAGGCAAAGTCCGCAAACTGAATCGGCAATTCTAAGAGGGGCGATGGCAAGCCTAAAGAAAAGGCGATGTAGAGTTCCGCGACTTCCTTCAACAACACGCTGTATAGAGAAACAGCATCGATAACGATGTGATGAACAGTCAGGAACAACCTGTAATCCGCCTCGCCCAACTGCATGAGAGTACCCCGCACCAGCGGCCCTTGGGCGAGGTCAAAAGGCTGCTTCGCTTCCAAAGTTGCCAGCCGCAAGGCTTCAGTCTCCCGTTCAGTCTCTGGAAATTCCCCAAGATTCACCACTGGCAAAGCAAAATTAAAAGCATCTTGAATCACCATCACTGGTTGCCCATTTACCAGAGCAAAGGTCGTTCGCAAAATTTCGTGACGCTTGATGATTTCGCTGATGCTAAGCTCTAGTGCGACAATATTGACGGAACCAGGCAGGCGAATGGTAATCGGTTCGTTATAGAAAGGCGTATCGGGCGCCAGTTGACATAAGAACCACAGTTGTTGCTGGCTGAAGGATAAAGGCAAATCCTGGTTCCGCGAAATTGCTTGAATCGGCGGAGCCTGGGGTATGGGAGCTTTTTGACTGGCGATTTCCAGATTGTGAGCAAGATCGGCGACTGTGGCAGACTCAAACAGGGTACGCAACGGTAATTCCACCTGGAAAGTGTCTCGCATTCGAGTTGCAATCTGCGTGACTAGCAGGGAGTGACCTCCCAATTCCAAGAAGTTGTCGCGAATACCAACTCGTTCTAGCCCCAATACTTCAGCCCAGATTCCTGCCACTACCTCTTCGACAGGAGTTTGAGGTGCTACATAATCTTGTGCTACTTCGGAAATTTTAACGGCAGGCGCTAATAGCTTCTGGCGGTCTATTTTGCCGTTGGGCGTTAGTGGCAAGGTTTTCAGGAATACAAAGCTGGAAGGCACCATGTATTCGGGCAACTTATCTTTCAGGAAGTTACGCAACTTTCCTGCGACGGTGCGTTGCAAAAATTTTAAGAAGCCTTGGGTTTCTAAGAGATAATCTATGCTCTGCTGAATTACAGCTTCTTCAGTGGGTGTGAGAGCTAACTCAATCCCTGCCTGATTTCCCTCACACCAAGCAACAGTTCCCTCAAAACATTGCTCTTCGGTATTTCCGGGTAGTACGAGGCGCAGACGAACCTGCTTACCTCTTGACCAATCATCGGGAACCCCAACCACGCCGATACCACCGATGGATATGTCTTCTGTTTGTAGTTTAACGGAGCGATCGCCGTCAAATTCCGCTAAACACTCGCCTTTGAAGGGTGTACGTTCTGCGGTAACTTTGGAAACAACATAAGCTACCAAGCGCTTCTGTCCAGGTACATCCTCTTGTGCTGCGACTACTGCTACCTGCACGTCTGGGTGTTGTCCTAGCACTGCTTCGATCTCGCCGAGTTCGATGCGGAAGCCGCGAATTTTCACTTGGTGGTCGATGCGGCCTTGAAATTCGATGTTGCCATCGGGTAGATAGAGACCTAAATCGCCCGTACAGTAAAGGCGATCGCCTGTATGAGGATGAGTGATGAAGCGCTTGTTGGTCTTTTCCTCATCTCGCCAATAGCATCTGGCTAAACCGATTCCTCCAATATAAAGCTCCCCGACTACTCCCTGTTGACACGGTGACATCGCTTCGTTGAGCACGTAAAAATGTTGGTTAGTCATTGACCGACCGTAAGGGATGCTTTTCCAGGCGGGGTCAACAGTTTCGATGGGATATAAAATCGACCAGATAGAAGCCTCGGTTGCACCTCCTAAGCCGATAACAGCGGGGGTTGAAAGTTTGCCTACACCAGATGCCAACTCAGTCCCATCTAGCTCCCTCCCTTTAGCAAGGGGAGGGTTGGGGAGGGGTTGATTCAATTCACTCTTGATTAAAGCTTTGATTTGCTCTGGCAAAGTCAGCGGTATCCAATCGCCGCTGAGAAGGACTAAGCGCAGAGATGAGGGTAAATCTTTGGTATGAGCAGCGGCATAATCCACAAGCATCTGCATCAAGGCGGGTGCGGAGTTCCAGATAGTTACTTGTGCTTGCGCGATCGCATCAACCCAGTGAGCGGGATCTGGCGTTGCTGATACTTTAGGGATAACCACAGTTCCTCCCGCAGCCAGCAAGCCGAAAATGTCATATACAGATAGGTCGAAGCTGAGGGAAGATACAGCTAAGACGCGATCGCCTGCTCCTACTTGAAAGCGGTGGTTAATATCGAGGAGTGTGTTAACGGCACCGCGATGCTCGATCGCTACTCCCTTGGGTTGACCAGTAGATCCCGATGTATAAATCACATAAGCTAAATTATCCGGTGTCACCCTGCTCTCTGGGTTTTCCTCTGTGAAGCGACTTACTGTTTCTAGATTCCCATCCAAACAGATAACATGAGCTTGGTGTTCGGGAAGAGAATCGACTAAATGCTGTTGTGTAAGTAATACTGGCGTTTGGGAATGTTCTAACATGAATGCCAGTCTATTTACTGGATAATTCGGATCTAGTGGTACATAAGCTGCGCCAGCTTTGAGAATGCCCAATAGACCTACAACCATTTCTACGGAGCGCTCTACAGAGGCTGCAACCAATACCTCTGGCCCAACACCCAGAGTCTTCAGATAATGCGCCAACTGATTAGCTTGGGAGTTTAACTGCTGATAGGTTAGCTGGTGCCCTTCAAAAATTACTGCAATAGCGTCAGGCGATCGCTCTACTTGGAACTCAAATAGCTGGTGGATGCAAGTATCTTGAAAATTACCTAGCATTTTATTCTTCCTTAGATAGGGCAATACTGAGTTTTTTTGAGTTTTTTGATCCGTTCCCATCCGAGTTGCGGAGTTAATAGCACACCCTAACCAAAAGGCTTAAATTATTTAAATATATTGGCAGTCAGATGGGGGTGATAGCGGCTAGCACCACCCAATAAAGCTAAGCTCGGTAAACGTTTGCTGCGATCGCCTAATCACTTTATGATATATGTTAATCGCGATCTTTCTGCGATCGCGGTCACTATTTCATCTACATTTAGGTACGTAGTTGGGCTTTAGCCCCCAAAGAGCGCTGAAGCGCAACTACGTACCTTTGAATCAACCCTTAAGTCAGGTAGGTAGTTGGGCTTTAGCCCTCCCCAAGCGCTCAGTTCCCTGCTTGAGAGGAATCTGAATCACGAACTCTGCTCCCTGTCCAGGAGCGGAAATACAAGTCAGCCTACCATGATGTTTTTCTACTACAATCTGATAGCTAATAGCCAATCCCAAACCAGTGCCAGAGCCGACACGTTTTGTAGTAAAGAAAGGGTCAAAAATCTTCTGGCTTACTTCCTCTGTCATCCCCGCTCCATTGTCGGCAATCCGAATCTCTACTTGGTTAGTATTTATGAGTCTGGTACGAATACGAATTTGTGATTTTTTATTGTGGATTGATGCTATACGAGAAGTCACTAATGATTCCTCTATAGCATCAATCGCATTGCTGAGTATATTCATAAATGCTTGGTTCAGGAAGCCGGCGTAACATTCTATTTCAGGGATCTGACCATACTCTTTAATAATTTCAATTCCAGGATGGTCGGGCTTAGCTTTTAGCTGATTTTGCAACAGTAGCAGAGTGCTATCGAGCCCTTCATGGATATCTACTCGTTTCATTCCCGCCTCATCCAATCGCGAGAAATTCCGCAGCGACAAGACAATCTGGCGGATGCGTTCTGCCCCTTGCTGCATCGAATCAAGCAGTCTAGGAAAATCGGAAGTTAAGAATTCCAGGTCAATATTTTCTGCAAAATTTTTAATTTCAGGAGTTGCATTAGGCAATTGCTCCTGATAGAGATTCAGCAACCCCAGCAAGTCATGAAAATAGTCGCTAGCGGGGGTAAGATTGCCGTAAATAAAGTTAATTGGGTTGTTAATTTCGTGAGCGATACCAGCAACCATTTGCCCCAGACTTGACATTTTTTCAGTTTGAATTAGCTGAGTTTGTGTTGCTTGCAATTCTTTTAGGGTGAGTTCAAGTTGAATTGCTTGGTCTCTAAGGAGGCTATTTTTTTCTTTTAGCTGCAGAGTCCTCTCTTCTACTTTTTGTTCAAGCGTTTGGTTGTAATCCTCTAATTGTTCATTAGCTGTTTTCAACTTGTGAGTTGCGGTTTCCAATTTTCCATAAAGCATCGCATTTTTAAGAGATATAGCTATTTGTGAAGAAAGTATTTTTAATACTTCCAGCCTCTGCGTTGTAAAGGCACCAGTTGTTATATTATTTTCCAAATAAAGAATGCCAATGAGCTTGCCTTGATTAATAAGAGGCATAGATAATATTGACTTGGGTTTTGTTTTTAGGATGTAAGGATCGTTTATGAATCTTTGTGACACTGCTGCATCATTTAAAACTACATTTTCTTTAACTCTGCCTACATAATTAATTATAGTAATGGGCAGATTCTCACTGTTTTCGACGGGTGATTCTGAACACAATTCAACCACATTTCTACCCACAACACCTGTAGCTTCTATCACTAACTTTCCATCTTTTTCTAAGATCAGGCAGCCGGTTGTAGCTCCAGCATTTTCCATCACAATTTTAAGTAACTTATCTAGCAACTTATCAAGAACAATTTCTTCAGCCAAGGCCAGAGATGCTTTGTTCACAGTGGACAAATCCAAAACCGCCGAACTTCCTCCCGTGGTAGATGTTGTTGTTGTCCTATTAATCTCTATGCTTATAGCTTCTCGCATCAGCATCTCGGAAAATACCAAAGGATATCTAGACTCTAAATCTTTAACCTTGGCTTTTGCTCCCCAACGAATATACCCGTAGTAAGCTTGTGTCACATAGATTCGAGCAAACTTATCTCTGCCTAGGGAGAAATAAAACTCGGCTGCGAGTTCCGATGCTAGTGCTTCTTCCTGAATGTATCCTTGTTCTTGAGCTCCCGTTATAGCTCGGTCATAATATTCCATTGCTTCTATAATTTGCCCTTGAATGCGTGCTTTCTCCGCCTCCACAAGATCATACTTATGCTGGAAGTTACAAGGAGCATGAAATGCCCATTTCTGCATTTGTTGTTGATTAGCTTCTACAATAGCAAGGTATTCTTTTTGCTCCGAACTTGAAACTTGGGAATACTGAGCAAGGAGAGCCAGCGAATAGTAGAAGTTGTGAGGAGCAGAAACTACCATACCCATCACACTGACTGCGTGTTCTGCGGCTAAACTGGCGTTAGTAACGGCATTCTTAGAATCTTTAAACATATAAAAGAGAATCGTTTTAGCGAGATAACTAATAAACAGCAAAATTCTATTGTTAGTTTCAATAAAAACAGGCAACATTTGTATTTCATTAAAACTTTTGCCCACCAACTGGCATCTGGTGTCAGCTTCATTTTGAAGATTTAGTGTCAACTGGTGAAATATCTGGATGTAATAGATAGAATAGTCTTGTTTTAGTTTGAGCGCTAAGTCAAGATATTGCTCTTGTTCCGCTTCTACAATGTCTAATCGTTCCCCAGTCAAAAATATGCTAGCACAATAGACAGTAACGCAATAACCAGCATATTCTATATCGCCGGTTTCCAGTCCACTTTGAAGCCCCTCTTGAAGCGGTTGTAATACATTTGAGAGATGCTCTTTCCAGAGTCTAATCAAACCATTAAATAAATTGTAAATCTTACATTTAAGAAAATTGGCATTAAATTTATCCAATATCTTTAAAGCTAGATGACTTGCATGATATGCTGTATCTATATCGCCACTGCTAGCGTACACAATAGCACCATAAAGTGCATAAGTAAAAGCAGCTAAAGGTGAATGACCATGTTGAACACAGAGATTGACCTGAGCCAATACAATTAGGGGCATAATCTCCGGCTTAGCAACGTAAGCAGAAGAACCTAATGTAATTAGTATCTGTAAAGCCGCTATTTTGTAAGGGTCTGTCATCTCTGGGATATTGTCTAAATCCGTGAGTTCTGGCAATTGAACCACAAAACCCCCGTCACCTTCGTCATTTGCCAAGGAAACACCCAACATATCCAGCACTTGCAGTCCCGTATCAATGGCTTTTAACATCTGATTTTGAGCCATATAAAACTGGATTTGTAGCTCGTATACTTTCACTCTTTCCAGTAGGGTGTTAGCTTGTTGCAGAACTACTTCAGCAAGAGCCGCTGACCTTTCGTAATTGGTATTAAGATATTCCGTTTCCACCGCTTCTACATATAGTGCGAGGGTAAGATCGTAGTTATTCTGCCAACTGTTTTCTGGTAAAAGTTTTAACCCTACTCTTAATTGCATGACCGCAGCTTCATAAGCTGATGCTGCTTTGGCTTTTTGACCAGCTATTAAATTTAATCGAGCCAGCTTATATTTTTCTTCTTGCTCGGTAATGAATTCTACTCCCACATTGAGCTGGTTAACAATATCAAAAATATTTTCTTCTAACTCGTATTGGTTTGTATTCTGCCACAATAGTTGACCAATTTTTAGGTGGGTAGTTTTTTGCTCAGCAGAAGGAATCAGAGAATAAGCCGCTTGCTGCACCCGGTCATGCAAAAACTTGTAGGATACTTTGTAAGTATTAATTTCTGATGGGGTTTCTTGAGTATTGCCTATTATCAAGGACTCATTACCCTTGCAAACTAACGGTATTTTGTAAGCACTTTCTCCGATAGGCAAAATTAGACCAGTCTGAAGCCCATCCCATAAAGCAGATGCCGTTTGTGAGAGAGATTTTTCACTTACTATTGCCAAAACGTCTAAATTAAATTGGTTGCCAATACAAGCTGCTAACTTTAAAATTTTCTGGGTGCGGGGAGGGAGTTTTTGAATGTTCCTGGCTAGGAGTTCGACGACATTATAATCTGCGATCGCAACACTTTGAATTTGACCCATATCCCACTGCCATCTGCCAATGGTGAAGTCAAATGTCAACAGTTTTTCTGCGTAAAGGGAGGTAAGCAGTTGAGTTAAAAAGAAGGGATTGCCTTGAGTTTTATTAAAAACTAGCTCAGCTAGTAACTTGCATTTTTCTATTTCATTTTTATTGTTTTTAGCAAGCAAACTTTCTCGATCAATTTTTCCGTGTTGGTCAGAAAAACAAGCAAGAGAGGGGACTGCGGATGAGCAGTTGTTACCCAAGGTGTCAGCAACTAATTGATTGACTGTACTAAGTGTCAACGGTTGGAGAACGATATTATGTATTATTGACCCGCATGAATAAATACTATCTAAGGTCTGCATTAAAGGATGAGTTGGGCTGACTTCGTTATCTCGATAGGCTCCAATCACCAATAAATATTGACTATCTCGGTCAGTTAGCAGCACATGAACCAATTTCAAAGAAGCTGAATCTGCCCACTGCAAATCATCTAAAAATACAACTAGCGGATGTGCTTTTTGGGTAAAAACATGAATGAATTGCTTAAAGGTAAGATTGAAACGGTTTTGGGATTCGCTTGCCCCTAATTGAGAAATTTCAGGTTGTTCGCCAACAATCAATTCCAATTCGGGAAGAACGTCAATTATAACTCTAGTATTTAAACCTAAATCATTTAAAATATTCTGTCTCCAAAAGTTAATTTTTTCAGAGCTTTCTGTTAATATTTGGCGAATTAGTTCTTGAAAAGCTTGAATTAACGCTCCATAGGGAATATTACGTTTAAATTGGTCAAACTTGCCAGCGATAAAATAACCCCTGGCTCCGACAATGGGTTTGTGGATTTCATAAACTAAGCAAGATTTACCTATTCCTGAGTAACCGGAAACTAGCACGATCTCGGCTGTTCCAGCACTAACTCTGTCAAAAGCATCCATTAGATTGGCTACTTCTGTTTCTCGTCCGTACAGTTTTTGTGGGATCAGAAATTGACCTGACTTATCACGCTCACCCGGAATGAAGTTATAATTTTGACCAGTTTGTTCTAATTGATTTAGACATTGTTCTAGATCCGCTTTGAGACCATAACCACTTTGATATCTATCTTCAGCAGTTTTGGCTAATAATTTCATCACTATGTCACAAATTGCTTTGAGAATCTCACTATTTTGAATTTTAGATGTGGGATTATCTCTCGTAATTTCTACTCTGCTATTTTGCTCTTTTTCCCATATAATCTCCCAGAGCGGGACAGGCTGTTTAGCGATGTGGCAGTGAACTAATTCCATCGCATCTGTAGCCTTAAAGGGCACTTCACCGCACAGCATTTCATAGAATGTGATACCTAAAGAGTAGAAGTCGGTGCGATAGTCAATTGAGCGATTCATCCGCCCTGTTTGCTCTGGCGATATATAGGCAATTGTGCCTTCTAGTAAAGTGGGATGGCTAAGTGTTTGGGTTTCTCTCGACAAGCGCGTGGCAATGCTAAAGTCAGTAATTTTTACTTCGAGCGTAGCAGGAGTGATGATGATATTTGTGGGCTTAATATCTTTATGAATAATTTTGTTATCGTGCAACTTACCCAGAGTATCGGCTAACTGAATAGCAATTTTTAAAAAGTCTTTGAGTTCAAGTTGGCGACCATTCAAAAACTTTTTGAGGGCTTCTCCTCTTGAATCTTCCAATATCAGTGCTAGACCATGATGATGATTTTCCAATCCATAGGGCTTGACAATACCTTCTAAATTGAGATGTCGGGAGATTTCATATTCATGTCTCAATTGCATAATCTCTTCGAGAGTAGGATACTCTGCGATCAGGGCTTTGATAATCACAGCAGTCCGATCTTCCCTCCTCTCTGCGCGATAAACTACTGTATTTAAACCTTCATGAATTTTTTCTATTAGTTTGTAATTTACCTTGATATTCATAAATTTTGTATCTCTCTTAACAGTATTTGATGCTGTGCGAAAGTAAAGAGTTGGGGCAGTTTAGCTAAATATCTATTTCTTTAAAATTGCAACCTGAAACAAGGATTTTTTCGTTAACTAGCTTAAAAGAATCTGAACTTTTGTAAAACATATGACCCTTTTTATCTAAGTTTTATATTTTTGATGATAACACATCCCGCAGCTAAGTAGATAGGCGCAAAACAATATAAATGGTCTGTGGGGCGGGTTTAGCCCGTAATCATTACTAGGAGAGATTTTGCCCTTTTAAAACCCGCCCCGCTCACCTTCGTTTATAGCGGTTTTCAACCGTATGAGGTACAGTAACTACAACGAGTGAACCAATTTGTGAAAGATGGGAGAGCGATCGAGTCGAATCCGTCCACAATTGCTGACACTCAGGTGTAATTACTTACGTGCACCAACCCAACGTAGATCTTTTTTGAGGTGAGACTCTTCTGCTTTTAATCGGATTTAAACCGGGAGAAAAAGGAGACAGATAAATAACTCGCTTCTCCTACGGATTCCATCAATCCACGCTTCGGGGTACCCCAGCATATTTCTCATTAACGTAGGTTTGGAGCCATTGCTGAGAAATCTGGATCGCACGAGCAATCCCGGCAAGTGAAATAGGTTCTAACAACAATCGATCAATTAGTTCTCGTGTCTGCTGGTCAATCACCTTATAAATGCGGATGTTCAACGAATTGCCGATCGCAGTTAAGAAACTTAAACCGCTGTTTACCGTTGTAAATGCGATCCTTTTTGACAGTCTGGCCAGAATAACAGTTAGGAAAAAGAGGCTTTGTAAGCGATAGATTAGCAATAACTAATGCTAATATAGCATCATTGGTTCTAGGGTACTCCGAGAAAAACCCGGTTTTTTTCATCATAATCGCTAGAAAATCACAACCGTGCCATCTAACATTTTGTACATCACTACAATGTATCATTACTTTTTTAGCACTACTAAGGCAGTTTGTAACTGGTCGATCGCACAATCAACTCACCTTGACGCGGATCGCGGCTGAAGATAAAAGCTCCTTCTTGAGTTTCGCCGCTTGACAAAAAATCAATTTGTTGGTCGCCGGATTCCAAGACTTCGCCGTTGACGCGCAGTTCTGCAATAATTTGCACTGATTCTGCCGTTTCCCCGCCCGTGTTTGTTACTGTAAACGGTACGTAAAATTGCCCTTGAGTTTCGCGAATAGGCGTGTTCCGAGTGACAGAAAGAATCGGAGGTTCCTGCTTTTTAGTCACCCAGTTGTAGAGTACGAGCCCGGTGAGGGTAAAAAGGATCGAGCAGGCGATCGCAAATGTCGCCCATTCAGCAAAAGTTCTTTTTGGTTGCTGTTCGTTATTACTTTCACTCATACCGCCAACCTCCCCGCCGCGCCGCCAATAGTGGCCGGCAATCCTAATACTAACGTATAGCTCAACCAAATCGACCACGGGTCGTCAAAACTCAGTTTTTGGAAGAAAAACATCATAAATGCAGAAGCCGCCAGCGACACTAAATATGCCATGACAGTTTCGCTGAGGGGACGCTGAAAAATCCCTTGCTGTTGCTGCCGTTTGGCTTGATAAGTAAAGCCTGCTACAAATACAATACCGTAGGAAATTAGCAGCGAAGCAGCGATAATTGCTAATTGCCAAGGCGGTGAAATACCTGCCGCTAGCATGGGAATTTCGTCAGTTGGGGCGATGTTGAAAGCAATGATCATCGCGCCGATTAAAGTAGCGCCGATATCTGCTACAGTTGGATTGATGGTAGGTTCCTTTTCGCTGTCTGAGCTTTGATAGCGATCGCCACTCAAGAAACCGCTTGCTAGAGCAACTCCCAAGGCAAACGGCAGGCCTTCAAATATGATTTTCCCCAAAGTTTCTTGCAGCGGAGTCTCCGGAGTAATTTCCCTGAGCAAAAACAGGACAAAAGCCGCGCAGACAATGCCGATGGCGATCGCTTCTACGGTATCGATTGCAGCATCTAGCCAGCGGATGTCCTTAGTTTTGCGAAAACCTTCAGTGCGAGTCAGCAAGAAAACGACGATAAAAGTAGTTGCGATCGCGATCGACATTTCCGCTGGTTTAGTATGCGAACCGATCCACCAAACCTCCATCGTATAAAGCAGGGGAATCCCGAATAAAAAGCCGCCAGATGCGCCTCGAATGATGTCGTTTAGCTCATTTGACCACGGATTTTTACGCTGTTTTTTTCTCTGGTTCATTTTTCAGTTAAAAGGCCCATTAAAAATTATACAAAATTTCCCGTGCTTATAAATCTCTTTGCCAAATCTTGATAGTCTTTTCATCACTTCCACTAACCAGAGTCTCCCCATCCGGGCTAAAAGCCACAGAGTAAACTCCCCATGTGTGTCCTAAAAGAGTGCAAATCTTCTCTCTAGCCTCTAGATTCCAAAGTTCGATCGTTCCGGGTTCGCTACCATCATCTTCGCTGTCAGAATCCCCCCATCCACCAGTTGCGATAATTTTGCCATCCGGGCTAAAAACTAAGTAGTAGTCCCCCATTGAATTTTTCGGAAGACTATAGATTTCTGTTCCTGTGTACAGATTCCACAGGTTGATATTTCCTGAACAGTGCAAAGTCGCAAATGTTTCTCCATCGGGGCTGACATCAGTGGCATAAACAGTAGCCATACCCTCCTGCCAATTCTTGGTCCAGATTTCATCTCCAGTGGTTAAATTAAAAGCTACTGCACTTAGAGAAACATAATCATCTGCACTGCTACTAAGTAGAATCTTTCCGTCAGGGCTGAATAAAATATCCAAACTATAAAATACTTCTACTGGCCACTTTAAAGTCCGAATTTCTTCTCCATTTCTAAGGTTCCAAAGTTTGATAGTTGTGTCTTCACTGGCACTTGCCAGAGTCTTCCCGTCGGGGCTGATAACTACAGAAGTAATTATGTCTGAATGTCCGGTGATGGTGTAAATTTCCTCTTTAGTGCTGAGATTCCAAAGCTTGATAGTTTTGTCCTTACTGCCGCTAGCAAGAGTTTGTCCATCAGGGGCGAGGGCAATGGATCTAACCCCTTGTGAATGTCCTGATAAAGTGTGAAGTTCTTGACCTGTGTTGAGGTTCCACAGCTTAATTGTGCTGTCAGCACTTCCGCTAACTACAGTCTGTCCGTCGGGAGTGATGACAACAGAAGTTACCGAACATGAATGCCCGTGAAGGGTGTGTACGCATTGCCAGTTAGTTTGAATCATTTGATATTACTCCTAGCATTCATCCAGCAACCACATTTTTACTGATTATTTTAAATGCCATTAAAGTGCAAGCTGAATTTCGGAATATTCTCCTAAAGCTTCGTTGACAACAATCAGTTTTCCTTGACTATCCGCTCCTAATTGTTGATTGGCATTAAGTAATTCAATTCCATAAATAGTACCGTCTGGGGCAATATCCACATTCATTTGCTCGCTAACCTGGATAGTTTTTACCTGTGCGGTTTTTTCTTGCAGGTATATATAAGCTACGTTGTATCTCGGATCGTAAGTCAGTTTCACGGGAACCTCCTGCTCAAAAGAATTTGACAATTACAGTGATAATCATCCAGTCTTCGCCTTCCTTAGCTGCGATCGCCTCCACTTTCTTCATAGCATAAACTTTTCCCTGCCACTCAGCATTAAAGGAAAAGTTGCGCCTAAATCCGGTTCTGCCAAATTGAGCCGGAAAAGTTGTGCCACTTTCAACAGTAGCAATTACTTCTGCCTCAGTTGCACCTCGCTCAATCAATCGTGCTTGAGCATGGGGATGTAATCTAACGCTCACGTTGCTATTACCTCCTTTTTGCCTCTTTATTTTTGCACTAACTTAATTCACCACAGCCACGCATAAGCATCAAAATAAAGGCATGAGTGTCCAACAACAACCTCATTCCATATACTCCTTAAACTCTTCTAGCGGTTCGTCAAAATCATCAGACATCCAAACCATACCTTTAACACTCCCAGCTTTGGATGGCCACCGCTTCTTATTAACTGGCGGTATCCCTACCAATTTTACAACATGCTGATTATCTTTACTAATCGAAACTTCTTCCCCTCTCATCGCCGCTTCGATTAATTCCAGAAGTTTTTCTTTAGCCTCAATAATGTCTACTATATACATAACTTGTGCATCCTTAATATCAATCTACAACATCACCATTCTAACTCAATTAGATAAATCCTCTTCCTCCAAATCCACAGGCTGAAACTCTAAATCACCAGGCTGCAACTGAGCGGGAGTAGCCGGAATCGCCGCAATTATTGCATCGATTACCTTCGCCACCGGAATAATCTCCATCCCCAAATCTGGCACCGGTTGATTCTTAGGAATAATCGCCCTTTTGAAACCCAATTTCGCCGCCTCCCTCAGCCGCAACTCTAATTGCGAAACCGGCCGCACCTGTCCCCCCAAACCCACTTCCCCAAGCAAAACAGTGCGTGCATCAACCACCCGATCGCGAAAACTGGCCACAACGGCGATCGCAACTGCCAAATCCGCCGCCGGTTCATCCACTTTCAACCCGCCCACCGTCGCCAAAATTACATCTAATTTAGATAAAGGAATCCCCACCCTTTTCTCCAAAACAGCTAAAATTTGCTGCAATCTAGCATTGTCCACACCAGTAGTAGTGCGGCGCGGCGAACCAAAACTTGCAGGGCTGACTAACGCCTGAATTTCCACTAAAATCGGTCGAGTTCCTTCGCAAGTAACAGTCGTCGAAGTACCGGGAGAAAATTCATCTCTATTCCCTAAAAACAACTCCGACGGATTATCTACTTCTCGCAAACCGTTGGCTACCATTTCAAAAACACCAATTTCGTGAGTCGCGCCAAAACGGTTTTTCATCGATCGCAAAAGTCGATGAGAAGCAAAGCGATCGCCCTCAAAATACAGTACAGTATCTACCAAATGTTCCAAAACCCTCGGCCCCGCCAAAGCTCCATCTTTCGTAACGTGACCGACAATAAATAAAGTAATATTTTCCCTTTTCGCAACCTGCATCAAAGCAGACGTACATTCCCGCACCTGAGCCACCGAACCCGGAGCCGATGTTAAACTAGCAAAATAAATAGTTTGGATGCTGTCAATCACCGCTACATTCGGTTTCAGCGCTTCTAACTCCCGCAAAACAACTTCTAAATCCGTCTCTGGAAGCAAATAGAAATTCTCCGCTGAATTGTCCTCCGAATCCTTTTTAGCTTCCCCGTTACTGCCAGATTTATGCCCGCCGTTGCTTGACAATTCAACCGGATTAGCCACGCCCAAACGCTGCGATCGCAACTTCACCTGCTGGCCGGACTCCTCCGCACTGACATACAGTATCCGATCCTTGCGGGCCAACATATTCGCCACCTGTAACAGCAGCGTCGATTTCCCGATTCCCGGTTCCCCCCCAATCAACACCAGCGATCCGGGAACAATCCCGCCTCCCAAAACTCGATCGAGCTCCCCGTAACCAGAAGGCCAGCGAGACTGAGTTTGGTCGGAAATCTGCGATAATCTGAAAGATACCCTTGGTTGACCCTTCGACTTATCAGGGGGCGAACCGCCCACTGTCTTAGTTGTCACCCCTGTTAAACCCGCCCGCGACACAGCAGCAGTAGGTTGTTCTAACTGCTCGTCAAAAGAATCCCACTTCTGACAGCTAGGACACCTGCCAAAATATTGTGGTGAATCATACCCGCATTCCCGACAAATATATTGTATTCGAGGCTTAGGCATTGTTTACTATGATAAATAGTCACCCTAACATTTAGAAAAGTCTGAGTTAAAGCAATTATCAAGCTTTCAGACCGATCTCCACACATGATTCAATTCGTGTCTTCTATGATAGGGTACAAAAAATTAACATTATCTGAAATGTAACTTAAGGAGTGCTCGGTAACTTGGAAAACCATAAAGAAAAAATTCTGGTAGTCGATGATGAAGCCAGTATCCGCCGCATTCTGGAGACTCGCCTTTCCATGATTGGCTACGATGTCGTCACCGCTGCTGACGGCGAAGAAGCTCTCGAAACATTTCGCAACACCGAACCAGATTTAGTGGTTTTGGACGTGATGATGCCGAAGCTAGACGGTTACGGCGTCTGTCAGGAGTTGCGTAAAGAGTCAGACGTGCCCATCATCATGCTAACCGCTTTGGGAGACGTAGCCGATCGCATCACCGGTTTAGAATTGGGCGCCGACGATTACGTCGTCAAACCTTTCTCTCCCAAAGAACTCGAAGCCCGCATCCGTTCGGTACTGCGGAGGGTGGACAAAAACGGAGCATCGGGAATTCCCAGCTCCGGAGTCATCCACGTCACCAATATTAGGATTGACACCAACAAGCGCCAAGTTTACAAAGGCGACGAACGAATTCGGCTCACGGGCATGGAATTTAGCCTGTTAGAACTGCTTGTCAGCCGTTCTGGAGAGCCTTTTTCGCGATCGGAAATTTTGCAGGAAGTGTGGGGATACACGCCAGAACGCCACGTAGACACCCGCGTAGTGGATGTTCACATCTCGCGGCTTAGGGCAAAGTTGGAAGACGACCCCAGCAATCCCGAATTAATTCTCACCGCCCGCGGCACCGGCTATCTGTTCCAGCGAATTGTCGAAATTGGAGAAGTAGGATAAAGTCAGTTGGCAATTGGCAGTTGGCAGTTGGCATTAGTTAAATTACCAACTACCAATTACCAATGACTAATGACTAATGACTAATGACTAATGACTAATGACTAAATCTGATCCTAATAAAGTTTTGCGGCAATTGCCCTTAGTTGCAGGAGGATTAGCAGGTACGCTGCTAATGGTCAACCGCTTGCTGACAGAGCAAATCACAGATTCTCAAGCTCGATCGGACGCTTTGGGAGTAATTATCAGCGCTCTGCTGATTTTAACAGGTTTGCTGTGGCAGCAGGTGCAAGCGCGATCGCCCGATTCCGTAAAACTTATCGGCGAAGAAGGTTTTGAATTTGCGCCGGATTTGCCTGAGGCTGTGAAAATAGAATTAGCTTGGGCGTCGCGTTTGCTGTTGACAAATACCGCCACAAGGTCGATCGTAATTGTGTATCAGGGAAAAGTCCTATTGCGGCGTGGCATTTTAGGCATCAATCCCGAAGTCAAACCAGGGCCGATATTGCAGCGAGTGCTCGACAAAAATAAACCTGTTTATTTAGTAAATCTCAATATTTATCCTGGTAGAATAGAATTTGACTATTTGCCAGAAAATACTCAAGGAGTTATCTGTCAGCCGATCGGCACCCAAGGCGTTTTAATTTTAGGTGCTAACGCACCCCGCAGCTATACAAAACAAGATGAAAACTGGGTTGAGGGCATTGCCGACAAACTAGAAAATACCATCAATCGATTTGAGATTTGAGATTGTGGATTGTGGATTGTGGATTTGAGATTTGAGATTGTGGATTTCACAATGCCAGCGCTGTCAAGGTGCGATCCTCTTCGAGGGCTGCGCTAACGACCGATTTGCCTCATTCTCGGTGTTGGCTATCGGCAATAAACAAGATTTATTACCGATATCTTTTGAAAAGAAGAAGAGCCAGCGCTCCCCCCAACGAAATTTCCAGGGTTTGAGGGTCTTCTTAACCACCAAGACGCGGGCTGCGTGTACAGGGCGCACCTTAGTCCTCAACAAGAATCTCCGGGTGCGCTAGGCGCACCTTACTAGCTCACAAATCGCAACTCAAAACTCAAAACTACTCGCGAGCCCAGTCAGTACCGCGCCACAGAGTAAAAAACAAAACACTAGAAATCAGCGCGCCGAGCAGCCACTTAACAGCATTTTTAAATAACCCCACACGCTGACTTTGCTGAACCGCAGCACTTTGCGTCTGTAACCGTTCCTTAGCCGGAGTAATTCTCGAAAGAATTTGCTCTTTCAATTGCTGTGGGTTTTGCGTATCCGCTTGTACCCCCAAACGAGTAAGTTCCCCCGCCAAATTCCTTAAATCTTCAGGACTACCCTTCTTTAGCCGATCTTCCACCTGCTGCAACTGAGCTAATTGTTGGTTTGCTTGAGTAGTAATTTGCTGGTTGTTTTGGTTGTTGACATAGATAGTGCCAAAAATTCCCAAAGGCAGCATCAACAGAAAAACTAGACCTAGCAGCAGACAAACCCAAGACAAAACCTTCAAAAAAACGTCTTCCAAACCTCTGCGATCGTACCCTTCTCCAAAAAATATCAGCGCCATTGCCAGTAGTGGAACGGGAACCCGTTCCACTACTGCCCCAATCGTCTGCAATTCCCAGAGGCGATTGCCAAAATTTGCTGGTATAAGAACTGCAATCGTATCTAATACAGACAAAATTAATAGACCGTAGCCAATCCAACGCAGTCTGTAGATAGAAAAACCTTGTTCGCCTTGTAAGTCATTCATAAAATAATCAGAGTTGTTGTTAAGAAAAATCTCTCTTGACCCCGCCCAATAACGGATACAGGCCCCCGACAACAGTCATAGAGAATCAAAAATTTTAGACTCTTGTTCCAGCTTCCAGATTCACCTGTGGAGTAAATCTAAAAGCTAAAATCTAAAATCTAAAATCTAAAATCCACTGACTCGACTCAAGGCTCGGGAAATCGCGGCTGCCACCACCCATACCAAGAAACCCAAGCATTCTCTAGAATTTTTTTGGCATCTTCTGGAGTTGTTTTATCCAAAGGCACAGACATCTGAGTCCACAAACAGCGCCGGTCTTGAATATTTCCCCTACCCAACAACCAAAACAGAATACGGTTTGGCTGCCAATCGCGAGTATTTCGATTATATCTAAACTGTTGGGAAGTTACTGTAGGACTGCCATGAGGATTGATACATGAACTCAAATACAGTCGATTTTGCTGTTGCAAAAGTCCGTGAAACCCCGCGCCTTGAGTGTTTGCCAATGCTAGTTTACCAGGATTCGACTTCAGAACAGTATGTCCCTTCATCATACCTTCCACATCCCCAATGCTGTCTACCGCATAGCGCATCTCTATTTCTAGACCCATGCTATTTTTTTGATATTCATATTTCCTGGCAGCTTTGAATTCTGAATTTTCCTTAATTTCCAGAAGCGCGCTCTTGTTTAGTTTCCAATCGGCTAGAGGCACCGACTCGGGAAACTCAAACGGGGTTGCCACATTCTTGCCGTCCGATGGATAGAAAACCAATTTTCCGGCAACCAACAAAACCCCTCCCAAAGTAACAGCCAACAGGGAAAGCCTAAGTGGTTTCCAAGATGTAATAGCCATTAGAAATTCTGTCCTTCCTTATTTTGGGGTTGGTCTTTCAAAATTGCAAACCAGCAGAATAACCCGAAAATAAATACAGCAATCATAGAAAATATTACCGAACCATTTCCTTCGTGCCAGTATTTAAATGCTTCGGGTTGAGATAGCGATACCAGCACTGCCATGATAGCAACTCGCGCGGCATTAACTAGAAATGCAGTAATTATGGCCACGAATGGCAATACCATTTTCTGACCCGTAGTGGTAGGAAACATCAGTAAGAAAACCAGAGCTAGTCCTAACAATTGTAACATCGCATTTACGCCAGAACAGCCGTGATACACTTCCACGCTGCCATTTTCCAGGATTAGAAAAACCCCTTTTCGCACCACTTCAAATCCTAGATAGTGGAGGAGGAAAGCTGAAAATTTTGCTGTTAATAGGGCGACATCAACGAATACTCCGATCAATCCTGGAGGAATAGCTGTATAGCCAAGAATTAGAAGTTCCTGCCTATATTGTTTTACTCCTTTTGTGCCGGAAGCCAGCAATGCGAGACTGATTCCCGACAAAAAAGGCGTTGCTCGGATAAAAAAGTCGTATCCAGATATGGACGAACTTTTGAGCAATATTAAAGCAATTAACGATGACCCAAAGAAGCTGGCAAAAACTCCGCTTTCAAAAGTTAAGGATTCGTGCCTTTCCCAAATGAGAAATGCTACGACTCCCCAAAACAGTAACATTGTACCAAACAGGTCTGTGTCGTTTGTTCTGGAAGTTAGAGTTAGGTGTATGGCAATCAAACCGGAGGCGATGCCTAACAGCCAGTATTTAGGTTCTTGGACGTGCTTGAGCCAGTTTATTTCGGTCATTGGTGCTTTTTGTTTTTCCTAAAAGCTTCTAAAATGCTTAATCTTGTAACTCTATTAAAATTATCAGCTACAAACACTTGCATTTATGCGTTTCGGATGATTTTTAACTAAATCTTCACAATGATTGACAAGGGCGAATGTGTGTGATAATTACGTCCCCCTAATTAAATCTGAAGTTAGGCGCAAAGATTAAAGAAAACAGGTTTTTTAACTCTGATCGATCGCACTCAACTAAAAATTTTCCTTTCTCTAACCCGGTTTCTGCGCCGGGAGTTTAAATGTAAAGCTTGAAGGCAAGACAGAAACCTTTATTGGACGCACTCTTGAGCTTGAAAACCAGTTTTTTACCGGTGCTGGTTTTTGGTAGCCAGTGCGTCCAAGAGTAGATTAATTAGAGTAGACTTTCCGGTAGTAAGTTTGATATTCCTCCGAAAGCAGGGGTTCCCACCAATCCCGATGGGCTAAGTACCATTCTACAGTCTGCCGCAAACCTTCTTCAACGGTTACTGAGGGAGTCCAACCTAACTCTGTTTTAATTTTGCTGGCATCAATAGCATAACGCCGATCGTGCCCGGCTCTGTCTTTGACAAATGTGATTAATTGTTCGCAAGGACGGGCGGGTAAATCCTCAGCTAATTCGTCCATTAGCTGACACAGCATTTTTACTAAATCGAGATTTTTTACCTCGTTGTTGCCGCCAACATTGTAGGTTTCCCCAGGCTGACCACGGTGAATAACGGCATCTAAAGCGCGACAGTGGTCGAGAACGTAGAGCCAATCTCGCACGTTTTGACCGTCGCCGTATACTGGCAGCGGTTTGCCCAATAGCATATTGATGCACATTAATGGAATGAGCTTTTCTGGGAAGTGATAGGGGCCGTAATTGTTGGAACAGTTGGTGATAATTGTCGGGACGCCGTAGGTGTGGAAATAGGCGCGGGCGAGGTGGTCGCTGCCAGCTTTGGAGGCTGAGTAGGGACTGTTGGGCGAGTAGGCAGTTGTTTCTGTGAAGGCTGGGTCATCAGGACCGAGACTGCCGTAAACTTCGTCGGTAGAAACGTGGAGGAAGCGCATTTGTGCTTTGAAAGAGGGATCGTCAATTGCTTCAAAATGCTTGCGGAAGGCTTCTAAAAGCGTGAAGGTTCCGACAACGTTTGTTTGAACAAAGGCTGCAGGCCCGATAATTGACCTGTCAACGTGGGATTCTGCGGCAAAGTGCGCGACTGTGGTGATGTTTTCTTCTTTGAGCAAGGTATCGACTAAGGTACGATCGCAAATATCCCCCTGCACAAACCGAAAATTTTCGCCTCCTTCCAAAGTTGCCAGGGTTTGTCGGTTTCCGGCGTAGGTTAAAGCGTCGAGTACGATTACTCGATCGCCCGGATAGGTGCTGCACCAGTGATGCACAAAATTTGAGCCGATAAATCCAGCCCCGCCCGTCACCAACAATCGGCGAGGATCTCGCTCAATGCCTTGAGTCGCGTTGTCTGTCATAAAAATAAGAGTTATTCCAATAACTAAGCCTTTACAAAAGTAGCCTTAAAAGTAGTTTGTCACCAAGTGTTTGCCAGTCTGTAACTAAATTTTCTAGTGTCTCACCTCAGATTTTCTAAGTTGGGCGCGATCGAAGTATTGGTTCACAAAAGTTTAACTTCTACCTTTTTTTTTGCCGAAACGCTTACAAAGCAAGCATTGCAAATTTTTAAGCTGGCAAATTTAAATTAGAATTGCGTGAGGCTATAGCTGACTTTTGCGATCGATCCTCGATATGGGTGGCGCGCAGAGTTGATACATTTGTAAAGAGCTGTTACCATTAATTTTTTAATTATCCTTTACAATCTCCAGAGCACCATGAAGAAGTTTCAAGTGTTAGCTGGCATTGCTTCCGTTGTCGCGATCGCAAGCAGTATCGCTGTTTGTGACGCTGCATCTGCTTACCCCTGTTCCTACAGCAAATCTGGGGCGGCTAAATCTGGTTCTGCGACAACAATCCTAGGTTCCGGCGGCTCGGAGCGCATGAATCCGTGGAAATCTTACAAAACAGCAGCTCTCGGTTTCCTCGGTTTGGCTGGGCTTGGGGGCGCAGGTGCGGCCTACATGAGCTACCGCGCCGGCAAGCGCGCTTCTGCTGCTTGCGCTGCGATGACCGATAATTTTGAAGTTTTTGAAGAGTCGATCGATCCGATCGCAGATGCAGGTGTTTCTGGACACATGGAAGTTCCGGCGTTGCTCGATTTGGCGGCGGCGGGTGCTGTAGCTGAGTCAGCAGATGCGGTTGCAGCCGTTCGGGAACACCCAGAAGCTCCGGGCGGCGAGCTGGATTTGCCAGTTTCACAAGTTGCTGAGTTGAGTTCTGAAATTGCGATCGAACAAGTCCAAAGCGCGATCGTCAAATAGTTATCTCAAACCAACGTATTCGCTTAGCGCACCTCCAATCTTGCAAGATTGGAGGTTTTTTGAGTTGAAATTATCTACCCCTACAATTTCTTGTCATGGCGATCGCTAAGCACTGCCAACAATAGACAGATGAATCGATAGCACACAATATCATATTCCGGCTAAGCAAACGAGCGCTGAATTAATATCAATTAAAAAAAGTCTTGCTACCATCATCAATCTCATAGCAATTATTAAAAATCGCTGCTCCCAGTCAGGACAAGGCTGTGCGGTTTTCCTACTGTAATTTAACTGTATTTGATCCGATGGAAAACTGCTATAAAATTAGATGAGTCAAAGCGAGACAGTACGCTGCCTAGGCGATCGCTAAAAATACTCTTCAGATCAATCTGAGGGTAGACGGCAAGAGTTCAAATCCCCTGCTATGGTGGGAAATATAGCCCTACAGATTACAACTATAGGTTATTATGAATGCTTGGCGCGATCGATTCAATCAATTTACAGGTAAAACTCGACTGGCAGTTTGCCGGGTGTTCGTTCACTTAACAGGCGAAGAAGTTGCACCGCTGTTAGGAGTTCTCAACCGCACCGCCAGACAAGCAATTGATGGCGATGGCGACATAGCAGTTTTAGGAGAAGGTCTTGTAGAAATTTGCAATCACCTGTTGCAGTACGATAACTACTGGCAAGCAGCCGCCAATGAAGGCGATATTTTTTGGAATGAAGGCGAAGCCGGCGATTATGTGGATGAACTTTTCACGGATTCAGCCGAGCGCTATCTCAGCGAGCCTCAATACAGTACATCTGTTTACGATAAAAATTCCCCCTTGTCTTTGCCTGTAACTAGAAATGTGGTGGTGATGCTGACAGTTGCGTATGAAGGCGAAGTTCCTGCCCTAGAAACTGACCTAGCTGACATCAGCGCGCTGAAAGTCGGTTTAAAAGCCCTGATTAATTTACATTACCAAGAAAGGCTCCGAGCTGTGCAAGTTCACTTTTCTCCCGCACAGTTGGGAGACGAACTTACCAATGACCAAGTGTTGATCAATTTCCCCGAACTTATTCCCCTTTAAGGAAGGAAGAAGTTCGGCAACGGATTCAGTAACGGGTGTAATTGATGTAACTGATGTCGGGAAGAAGGAAGCCGGAGCAATTATAAAACAACCCATGCCAAATTACAAATTAAAAATTAAAAATTACTATTTATGATGCTGCGAAGACTGACAATTTATTTCATGGCTTTAACTTTTGTATGGACGGCAACCGCCTGCGGTTCTCCTAGTAGACAAACTTCGACAAATCCTGCTGGCAATCCAAATATTAACACAGTGCGTCCTGCACCAAATAATAACTTAAGTCAAGGTCAATATCCTGTACAGCAAGCTACCTACGACGATGCGGATGGCGAATACAGTTTGATGTTGCTGAATACTCCCCCCGGCAGTCCCCCAGTTTACCGCACTACGGATTTGCAAATGGCTCGGTTAACGGATGAAGAAATATCAGCAGGCAAGAAAAGTTATCTAAATGTGAATAACAATCAAGCGGTTTTGCATTTGACAGAAGATTTTAAAATTGAGTACGTTCACAACGTTACTGAAACTGTCAATAACCCTCAAACAGGTCAGCCACAAACCGTAGTAGTGCGGCAGCAATCTGGCTTCTGGGCGCCGTTTGCTGGGGCTATAGCCGGTCAGGCGATCGGCAGTTTGTTATTTAGACCGCAATATTATATGCCGCCAGTGTATCAACCGGGAATTATGACAGGATATGGCGGCTATGGCAATACTTACGGCCAAGCTGTTAACCAATATCAAACTCGGTATCGAACTCCGCCTCCGGCTGTGAGAAACCGTCAAGTTTTAAGGACGACCGGCCGCTTGCGCTCGCCTACATATAACCAGCCAGTAAGACCCTCAGCACGGCCAAATGGCAATCGATCGACCGGTTCGGGTTACGGTGGCAGCACTTTGAGGCGATCGCCGCAGCAACGTCAAAATCAATACAAGCGGCAGCCAAGTTTTGGTAGTGGCAGGAATTCTCGTCAACCGAGTCGGACTCGCTCTTTCGGGAGTAGAAGGCGCTGAGTTGAAGATGGCAAAAATCAGCAACTGACATCGGTAAAAGTTGATTTTATATATTCTCCCGATGTCATGCAGCCGCAGGTAGGGAGAATGAAAACTTTGGAATAATTGATTTAGTCTTCTCTGTTTCCCCCAGACCCAAAAAATATGTGATTTAATTTCTACATTGGTATGTAGGTGACAATATGTCTTCTTCACAACCCCCGTCAGGGGAAAGAAATCCTCTAGGATTGGATGAATTGATTGCGATCTTGGTTGCCTTCGGCACGATGGGAGCAATTTTATTTTGGGTAACAGGTAAAAATCCCGATCGATTGAATGCCAGAAATTGGCAATTTCCAGCCGTTTTTTCTCAACCTGCTGTCACACCCGCGAGCCCGGGAATATTAACACCCGAATCGCCAAGTTCCGATTTGCGATCGCCCGCTACAACCCTGATTCCCTCAGAACGGGAAGTCGCACCTGTGGCACCTTTAGGACCGATTTTACCGCAAAATCCTCCGGTGGGTGTAATCGTTGTTCCTCCCAACAAGGCAATTGCGCCATCGACTCCCGATCCAGCAATTACCAAACCGAAAACCGATAAACCCAAAGCCGATAAACCCAAAGTTGGGCCCGTTAGATTCTCAGATGTTCCAGACAAATATTGGGCGCGTCCGTTCATTGTCGCTTTAGTCGATCGGAAAATTTTTGCTGAGTCCACCGACAACAAATTTCGCCCCGACGAACCGATGACGCGAGCCGAACTAGCGCGCTTAATTCAACGAATGTCCGACGACAAAGAGCCGATCCGAAAACCGATTGATTTTAAAGACGTAAAAGACAAAAGCCCTGTAGCTCCTGCGATCGACCACACCGTCAAAACTGGATATCTTAAAGGATACCCAAACAATGAGTTCCGTCCCGAAAAACAGATTCCGCGTGTCGAAGTAATCGCAGCTTTAGCGAGCGGTTTGAGCCTGAAACCATCAACAAGAGCAACCAAAACTTTACAAGTTTATACAGATAGGGCAAAGGTACCGAAATGGGCAGCTAACAAAGTAGCATCAGCCACAGAAGCTGGCATTGTTGTTAACCACCCGAAGCGCACACTTTTGCAGCCTAATAGAACAGCAACTCGTGCTGAAGTCGCAGCCATGATTTACCAAGCTATGGCCAAAAACGGCAAAGTACCTGCTAAGTCTTCACAGTATGTTGTGAAGCCTTTAAAGTTGCCCAAATAATATTTTAGGGGCGTTGCTCCTAGCCCGCCCCACAATAACATTTAATCGTTATTGTTTGTAGTAAGGACTGAAGCCTTCACTACGAAGCAGCTAAATTAATCTTGAAACACCATAATACTGCCCGAATAGCAAGCTACCCAAACCTGATTAGTTTCCGGATCGTAAGTAATCCCGATCGGACTTGAATTAACCTTCACTGTTTGCAGCACTTTCATATCGCTCGTCCTAACCTTGCTAACAGTATTCGAGAAATAGTTGACCACATAAAGCAGTTGTCCCTGATCGGAAATTGTCATGCTTCGAGGTGCTTTTCCTGTAGAAACTTTATCTACCACTTTACCCGTTTTTAGGTCAATTTTTGCCACATTTCCTTCACCATTTAAAGTGGCATAAAGATAATTTCCATTGGGGTCGATCGTCAAATGACGCGGCGCATTGCCAATATTCTTCAGCCATTCTACCGAAAAGTCGATGAGATTCACTTTCGCAATATCGGAAGAACCCATGATGGCAACATAGGCATTTTTTGAGTCGGGAGTAACAACAATACCCCGAGGATATGCACCCAGTTTCACTCGCTCGATTTCGAGATTTTTATTGATATCAACCACGCTCAAGTCCCAACTGCACCAATTGCTAGCGAGCGCGAAGCGATTGTCAGGCGAAACAGCATTGAATTTCGGAACTGCACCTACAGGAATTACCTTTTCTATTGTCAAAGTTTGGGTATTGATGCGGTACAGAAAACTTTGGTCGTGTTTTGCCGCTGGAGAACACCTGTCGGTTCCCGGATTTCTAAACCCGGAACCGTACATTTTGTAGTTGGAGACGTAGGCATATTTGCCATCGGTTGAAAAAGCAGCTTCTACGGGAGAGCCTTTATAATTGCCTTTGAATTTAGAAAAGCCGAACTTCGACAAGTTTACTGTATCGGGAATAGTCTTGACTAATTTAAAGTTCCTGTCGTAAACTGTGATTGTGTGGCGGTACATCATGTTTTGAGCAAAAAACAAACCCGCTCCCGAATAAACTATTGATTTTGGCGATATGTTACCGTAAATGGTTTTTTTCAACGTCATTTTTCCTTGAGTATTATCGGGAGGATTTACGAGCTTTGTGGGTGGCAACTCACTTTCTTGATCCTCGGAATTTTCAGTTTTAAAGGGCGGCAAAGAGGGTTCTTGAAATAGAGGTTCTTGGGTCTGAGTTTGAGTTTGATCTTCGAGTTCGTTTGTGTTTTCGGTGGCGCTAGGAGATGGCGAAGATCGATCGATATTGGGCGCGATTTTTTCCGCAGCTTCAATACTCGCCTCTTCCGGCTTACCTTTCAGTGCTGACAAGGTTTTAGGGCCGACAATTCCGTCAACTTTCAGGTTGTTCTCTGCTTGAAACTTTTTCACAGCAGCCTGGGTGAGAGAACCGTAAAATCCTGTAGCCTTACCGCGAAAATAGCCTGCGTTTTGTAGAGTTTTCTGGAGTTCGGCTACTTCCGGGCCTGAATCACCTTTTTTGATGGCGAGTGCGGGATTGACTAAATTGAAAATTGTGAGAGCGATCGTAAAGAAAAGTAAAGCAGAAGAGGCTAAATTCAGGTGCCTTTTTGAGTGGGTCGATCGAGTTTGACCCGCAGCCGTTTCCCAAGTTTCAGCTAAATGTAGGTAGGCCAGTCCGTCCATAGTTTTTACCGGGTATTTTTGGTGCTATGATACACCAGTTAACTTTGATGAAAGAGAGAATCTTATTATAATCAAACTTAGAGTAAAATCTCCAAGCAGTTTTTAATGGTGTAAGCAAGTAGGAGCGATCGACAATGTGGAGTGGGGAACAAACAACCGCAGAATCAACGACAAAAGAATCCCGCCAGACGTTGCTGTGGGACGATAACGGGGGGCTTTGCCAGCGGGCTTGGGTAGAAATCGATTTAGCAGCTTTAACTCACAATGTAAAACAGCTTAAAAAGCTCTTATCTCCCCACACAGAACTGATGGCAGTTGTGAAAGCGGATGCTTACGGTCACGGTGCTGTTGCAGTCAGTCAAACAGCATTGCAAGCAGGTGCTAGTTGGCTGGGAGTGGCGACAATTCCCGAAGGAATAGAATTGCGAGAAGCTGGAATAGAAGCGCCGATTTTGCTGTTGGGGGCAACCCATACAGCCCAACAGGTAAAGGCGATCGCCCATTGGCACTTGCAGCCCACTATTTGTACTGCCAAACAAGCACTAATTTTTTCGGAAGTTCTCGCAGATCTGAACCAATCTTTGCCGGTTCACGCTAAGTTAGATACCGGAATGTCTCGCTTGGGAACGCCCTGGCAAGAAGCTACAGAATTTGTGCAATTAGTCAAGCGGTTGCCCAATTTAAAATTAGCCAGTATTTACTCTCACTTGGCGACAGCAGATAGTCCCGACCCCGCAGTTATGAGAGAGCAGCACCAGCGGTTTCAACAGGCGATCGAGCAAATTAAAATAGCAGGAATTACCCCCCCTCGCCTCCACTTGGCAAACTCTGCTGCCGCCCTCGCTGACCCGGCTTTGCACTACGATTTAGTGCGAGTCGGTTTAGCTACCTACGGTCTTTATCCAGCACCTCACTTGCAGTCGATCGCCAACTTGAAGCCCGCAATGCAGGTAAAAGCTAGGGTAACGCAGGTGAAAACAATTGAAGCAGGAACCGGCGTCAGTTACGGCTATCAATTTATAGCTCAGCGCCAGACACAGATTGCCGTAATTGGTATCGGCTATGCAGATGGCATTCCGCGCAATCTTTCTAATAAAATGCAGGTTTTAGTCCGGGGTCAGTTCGTGCGGCAAGTGGGAGCTGTGACGATGGATCAGTTAATGCTGGATGTAACCCATATTCCCAATTTAGAAGTCGGCGAAGTGGTGACGCTGTTGGGCAAAGATGGCGAAAATAAAATTACTGCTGACGATTGGGCGGCAATTTTAGGAACTATTTCGTGGGAAATTCTCTGCAGTTTTAAACACCGATTGCCCCGCGTAGCAGTACACTATTAACAGTAGTCCGGCAGGGTTTAAACCCCTGCCTCATAGCAAAAGTAGTTTAAACCGACTCAAGAGTTTGAAGGATAAAATTATCGATTTTAGTCCTCTTTTAGAGGACTTCCGCTATGAGACAGGGGTTTTCAACCCCCGTCGGACTCTCGTAATAAGCGATAAGACTGATACTGCAATTCTCAATTTCCAATTCCCAATTCCCAATTGATATGACAGTTATTCAGAAGTTTTTACCCATAGCTCAAACCTTCTATTCTCAGCTAAATGCAGAAAGAACACAAGCCTTGGAAGTAGCCCAAGAATTCTCGAAAAAATTCGTAGAATTGGGGTTTAAAATTGTACCTCAACTGCTGTGGGCGATCGGCATTTTGTTAATTACGCGATTTGCGATCGGCTTTGCGGGCCGCGTGACTCGCCGAGCACTGAGTCGCACCGAAGCCACGCTGCGGAAATTCTTAGTTCAAGCTGCTGAAATTACGATTTTGGTAGTGGGAGTAGTCGCCGCTTTGAGTCAGTTGGGAATTCAAACTACCAGTGTGGTTGCGGTGGTGGGTGCCGCGGGTTTGGCCATTGGTTTGGCGTGGCAAAATACTTTGTCGCACTTTGCTGCTGGGGTAATGTTGATTAGTTTGCGCCCCTTTGAAGTCGGAGATGGGATCGAAGCTGGGGATGTTAAGGGAGTGGTGGACAGTATCGGGATTTTTTCAACAACCGTGGTGACAGACGATCGGATAAAAATTATTGTCCCGAACAATCAGTTGTTTAACGGTACATTGAAAAATACAACGGCAATGGGAACGAGGCGAGTAGACTTGAAGATTGATATTGGCGATCGGCCAATTCGTCCAACTGTAGCTGAGTTATTAGAAATTGCCCACTCTCACCCGCTGGTGCTGGAGAATCCGCCCCCGACTTGTTTGGTGGCCGAGATTACTCCCGATACAACTATTTTATCTCTCCGACCTTGGTGCGCGTCGGTGGCCTACGAACAAGTGCGATCGCAAGTTCAACAATACGTCAAAGAGGCAATGGAAGCCGACAACAATCAAGAACAATAGATATAAATCTAAAATCTAAAACCCAAAATTTATCGGAGGTATTTCCCATGAGCAAGTGGTATCCGCAGCAAATTTTGCAAGAACCCGGTGTCAGAATCACCGCAACCGAGAAACAAACAATTCTCAGCAAATTTCCGCCTCCCGACGAAAACGGTCAAATCTATGCCGATGGGGTTTTTGAAGGCGGTGGCGTGCGCGGAGTTGCATTTTTAGGAGCACTCAGGTGCTGTAGCGATTTGGGCATCCGGTGGCGAAAATTGGCAGGCACTTCAGCAGGTGCAATTACCGCCGCAGTATTGGCAACCGACTTGTCAATTGATGATTTAGAGGAAATTTTAGGACAGCTCGATTACAGCATATTTTTAACTCAAAAAAACAGTCCTCTAATTTTAAACGGCGACCCCGCCGACGACTTGCAATCTCCTGCTTGGACTCTACTTTTCTTAACAGTTAGCCGTCAGATGGGAGAATATTCGGCGCAACCGTTCCGGCAGTGGCTGGAAACAATGCTCGGTCGAGGTAACTTGCACACTTTTGCCGATGTCAAACAAATCGTAAAAGACAGGGAATTAAAAGTAGTAATATCCAACCTCTCTCGCGGTGAAATGTTGGTAATTCCCGATGACTTGCGACGGCAGGAATCGGCAGATTCCGATGCTTTATACCAGCAGTTGCGACTCGCAAATCCCGAAGATTTTAGCGTAGCTGAAGCTGTGCGGTTGTCGATGAGTATTCCCCTATTTTTTGAACCGGGAAAACTCGGCGATGACTTAATTGTAGATGGCGGAATTTTGAGCAATTTCCCCCTGTGGATTTATGACAAACAATCCGTCGGTTCGACTCCCCCTATGCCGCGCTGGTTTACCTTTGGGTTTCGATTAGTCGATACCGGAATTGAGACTAAAGCTAAGATTGATACTCCGCTGTCGATGCTGGCGGCGATGTTCAGAACGATGATGAAAGCAAGAGACCGCTATCACCAGCGGGAAATGGATAAAGGCAGGGTGATTAATATTGATGTGACTGAAGCTAGGGTGACGACGACGGACTTTAATCTCGATGGCGATCGCAAGGCTCACTTGTACCGCTTGGGGTATTTGTATACTAAGAGGTTCTTTTTGAGTTCCAATTTTAGTTGGGAGAAGCACTTGAAGGCTAGGGGCTTTGGGGAAGAGGCTGGAGGGTGAGGTCGCGAAAAGTATACAGAGTAAGGGATTGAGGAATTTTTCAATTAGGGGTTGGCAAAAATAAGATGTGTGTGCTATAGTTAGTTACTGTCATCTTGGAGAGGTGGCTGAGTGGTCGAAAGCGGCAGATTGCTAATCTGTTAAGGGTGTTAACATCCTTCGAGGGTTCAAATCCCTCCCTCTCCGTTTTAGAGTTTCTAGGAAAAAATTCCTTTTAATCAAATTTTTGGACGGGGTAGAAGCCCATCCCACAAAACTTTCTTGTGGGATGGGTTTCTACCCCGTCCCAATTATTTTTGCAATTCAAGTCTAGTCTAGCCGCAATAATCAACTACTAAATCTAATTAAGTGCTTTCATCGCTTCGACAAATTGCCGCGATATAAATGGCAAAATCTCTTCATTCTTGCTATTCTCTTTCCCCTCGGTAAATACAACCAACGAATACGGCCGCAAACCCGCTATTTCAATATAAGCAGCATCGTGACGAACTTGGCTTGTCAGTCCTGCTTTTGACCACAATTTTGCTGATTCTGGCAATCCCCCGCCTAAAAAACCCGTTACTTGATTTTCGGGATCTGCCTCTAATTCTGCTGGGTCTAAACTGCGTTTCATTAAACCCATCATTTCTTGCGATGCTTGGGCAGAAACAGCTACGCCGCCGATTATACTGTGCAGCAAACGCGCCGCTGCATTTGTAGTCAGCATATTTCTATTTTCCATTAATTCTCCCAAAACTGCTCGCTCGCGACCGTAGGGGCCGTCACACCAGGTTTTTTGATTGACGTTAATATTTTGTAATTCCGGCCAATCTAATGATTGAAAGTAACGGTTGACGATGTTTCGCTGCTGTTTCCAAGTTTCAAAGGGGGCGGGTGATAATTCTGGGCCGCTGGTGGTGCCGGTGAGGGCGTCTACTACTAAACTGGTGGCGTCGTTGCTGGAATCAACTATCATATCTCGGACGGCGCGTTCTAATTCTGGCGATGTTTGAATCATGCCTTTTTGCGCCCATTCCCAGATGGCAACGAGGTAGAATAATTTGACGATGCTGGCTGGATAAATTCGTTCGGAAGCTCTAGCGCTAAAACCTCGCGGTTGATACTTCCAAAATTCTTCTGGACTCAGCGCGCCGCCTGTATTGACTCGCACCGGCGGATCGTAGACTATCCAGGTAATGGCTATACGATCGCCACTTAATCCTGTAAATTTTGACAATGCGGAGTCTATAATGCTACTGCCGAGGGTTTCTAATTGTTCGTCTTTGTGGAAAAATGTCATGGTTAATGGCTGACGCTTAACGGTTAACGGCTAGCAGCTAATGGCAATCTATCGTTAAATGCGAACAATAAATGCGAACAATTAACAGCAAACAATGAGCAATTAGCAATGGCCAATTATCAATTATCGGATGTTGTGGAGTACCGAGCCCGATCGCACATAAATATTTACGATTCCCCAAAGTGCGATCGATTGGCAACTCAAGCAGCCCTGGGGCGACATTTGCGAGTAGTTGACCCCCCCCAGCTTATGAAGGGGCGGAGAAATGGCATAGACTCGGTTGTTGAGGGGGATACAAGGGCTGTGATGGTGCGGCTGTGCGAAGATGATTATCCGGGATGGCTGGATATTCGAGATGTTGAGTTGCTCGATCCGACAGAAACAGTGTATCATCCTCTGGTGCTTTCTGAAGCAGAAATCAAGGAAAAATTACCAATAGTAATTACTTTCGCTCGTGAGGCTATGAACCAATCCAATTATTATCTTTGGGGTGGTACAGTCGGGCCGAATTATGATTGCTCGGGCTTGATGCAAGCGGCTTTTGTGGCGGCAGGCATCTGGTTGCCGAGGGATGCTTATCAGCAGGAAGCTTTTACTAAACCTGTTAGTATCAGTGCTTTAGAACCAGGGGATTTAGTATTTTTTGGTACGCCCGAAAAAGCAACTCACGTAGGATTGTATCTCGGAGATAATCGCTACATTCACAGTTCTGGACAAGCACAAGGTCGCAACGGTATCGGTATCGATGTTTTGTCGGAGGATGGGGATCAAGTCAGTCAAGCTTATTACCAGCAATTGCGGGGATATGGTAAAGTTGTGGCAAGTTATCAACCTCATTATTTGTTGACGGTAGACGGTTGACAGTTGACTGTTAACTAATGATTAATGACTAATGACCAATGACTAATGATTACTGATGTTATCTAACAAAGAAATGGACGCTGCATTATTTTTGGAAAAATTGGCGAGACAGCAAGCTGAGGCTGAGGTTGTTCTGGATGTTTCGGTGGTGGTGCCGGTGTATAATGAGGTGGAAAGTTTGCCTCATTTGATTGAGGCGATCGCATCTTCTATCCAACCATCTGGACTCAGCTATCAAATTATTTGTGTAGATGACGGTTCTAAGGACGGTTCTGCTGAACTTCTCCAGCAGTTAGCCAGCACTCGCGATGACCTTTGTGCTGTAATTTTGCGCCGCAATTACGGGCAAACTGCTGCCATGTCCGCAGGTTTCGATCGCGCTCGCGGCCGTGCTATTGTTACCCTTGACGGCGATTTGCAAAATGACCCGGCTGATATTCCGCTATTGTTGGCCAAGTTAAATGAAGGCTACGATTTAGTTAGCGGCTGGCGGAAAAATAGGCAGGACAATACTATCAGCCGCCTGATTCCTTCTAAAATTGCGAACTGGTTAATTGGTCGCGTTACAGGCGTAACTTTGCACGACTACGGCTGTTCTTTAAAAGCTTATAGATCTGAGTTAGTAGCAGACTTGAATCTCTACGGGGAATTGCACCGCTTTTTGCCCGCCTTGGCGTTTATTGAAGGGGCGAGAATTGCCGAACTGCCGGTGCGCCATCACGCCCGCCGTTTCGGTCAAAGTAAGTACGGGATTTGGCGCACTTTTCGCGTGTTGATGGATTTGTTAACTATTTCTTTTATGAAAAAGTTTCTGACTCGACCGATGCACGTTTTTGGACTTTTGGGACTGAGTTCTATGACGTTAGGAACGATTTTAGGAATTTATTTGACATTTCTGAAATTGGCTTTTGGTCAAAGTATTGGCAATCGTCCTTTGCTGATTTTGGCTGTGGTTTTGCTGTTGACGGGCGTGCAGTTATTTTGTTTTGGTTTGCTGGCGGAAGTGATGATGCGGACCTATCACGAGTCGCAGGGAAAACCGATTTATCGGGTGCGCGAGGTGTTTGGTTCTAAGTAAGGGGTTGATACCAATTGTACTCGTTGATAAAAAGAGGAAAAGTTTTGAGTCTTAAGTTAAATCATTTAAAACTCAAAACTCAAAACTACTTCCTAATCTTCAATTCTCCCATCTAAAATCTAAAATCTAAAATCTAAAATTGATTGACTTTTTGAGCTTGTCGGAGAGATTGAATAGTTGCGATCGCGTGTTCGGCGACTGCATCTATTTCTGCTTCGGTATTGAACCGGCCAATACCAAACCGAATTGAAGCGTAAGCTAATTTGTCCGATCGCCCGATCGCTGCTAAAACATGAGAGGGAGATATTTTTGCGGAAGTGCAAGCAGAGCCCGAAGAAACTGCCGCCGCCGGTTGCAAACCCAACATCAACGCTTGACCGTCAACCCCGGCTACACTAATATTGAGATTCCCCGGCAATCTCTTAGTAGCGTGACCGTTGAGAAAAACATCGCCCAATTCACTCAATTTTTCCCACAAACGCTGCCGCAAATTAACCACTCGTTCTGTTTCCGACGGCATTTCTGCAATTGCCAATTCTACTGCTTTGGCAAACCCAACTATTTGCGGTGGGTAGAGAGTACCCGATCGCATTCCCCGTTCGTGGCCTCCTCCGTGCATTTGCGGCGCTAGCTGCACTCTCGGTTTGTTGCGGCGCACGTAGAGAGCACCGATCCCTTTTGGCCCGTAGATTTTGTGGGCTGTCAAGGACATTAGATCGATATTCATCTCCTCTACGTCGAGGGGAATTTTGCCAATCGCCTGTGCCGCATCTGTGTGAAAAATAATGTCATTTCCGCGACAAATTGCAGCAATTTCTGCGATCGGCTGGATAACGCCAATTTCGTTGTTAGCCGTCATCACTGAAACTAAAATTGTCTCGGCGCGAATCGCTTTGATCAAATCGCCTATATCAATCAGCCCGTCGCTTTTCACCGGTAAAACAGTAATGTCAAACCCCAATTTTTGCAAATAGGTACAGGGGTCGAGAATTGCATTGTGTTCGGTTTTTACTGTGATAATGTGCTTTCCTTTACTGAAATAAGCTTCAGCGATGCCTTTAATCGCTAAGTTATTTGCTTCGCTGGCGCCGCTGGTAAAAACAATTTCTTCTGGGGAGGCGTTGATCGCTTCTGCTATGATTTGTCGTGACTGTTTTACCGCTGCTTCTGCTTCCCAGCCGTAGACGTGGTTGATGCTGGCTGCGTTGCCGAATTGTTCGGTGAAATACGGCAGCATCGCATCAAGTACCCGTGGATCTACGGGGGTTGTGGCGTGGTTGTCGAGGTATATAGGACGTGCGGACATAGTGCAGTTTTGGGTGAAAAAAGTGTTAGGTTTATTGTAGACGAGCCCTTTGTTCTACAACAAAACTTTATATTTAAGAAATATTTGTGAAGATTTATGCGAGCTGACATTCAGGGATTAGAAATTACTCTCGGTGAGCTCAAGCACCTCACAGGCGCCGGGCCCGATCGCGTATACCGGCCGCCGACAGCGACTAAGTTTGCCCGCGAAGCTTTGAAAACAGTCGGTTTAATTGTTTTGGTTCTAATCAGTTGTTGGCTGCTAGTTGCGATATTTCCTAGGGCGTATGTGTGGTGGTTCGTCCTTCACTTCACTGCGATAGTTGGTTTAATCTTGGAGGATGCCTGGAAAATTTGGTGCAGTCGGCAAAACCAACATTTAATCAATCTTTTTGATGATGTCGATCGCTATAACGGTATAATCAAAGCGATTGAAATTAATGACAAGATAGAAGATGCTGGCAATGCGGAAGTCAAAATCGGCGATCGCGCAAAAGTTATTCAAGCTTTGCAACTAATCAGAGACGATTTAGTTCGAGCTTTGAAAACTGAAAGAATTCTTAGGGAAAACAAAAAATTTGTCGCTACTAACTCCGAATTGTTTGCCAATAACTTAAAAAATTTGAATGCCCTGCAAATTAGCGATCGAGCCAGCGAACAAGGGCGATTGCTCAACGAAGCTTTGCAGGTAGCTGTCGGAGTTCAAGCAGAAATGAAAAAGTTGCAAGATCGAAACGCTGCTAATTTTAAAAATGGCAAAACTTAGTAGCGTGCACGGCTGCGTGCGCCTCTTACCCACTAGCAATAGGCAGCTTATTGAACCGATATAACTAAAACACATTCTCCAAATTATAAGTTATGAGAATTGTGAAAAAAAATATCATAACTATTGTAAATTTTTTCCTGTTACGTAACAGGTAAGGATATCTTGGAAAGGTGACGTTAACAACCAGGTCAGTATGTCTTCTGTTAAACCCAAGATTATAGTTCTCGACGACGATCCGACTGGTTCTCAAACCGTGCACAGTTGCTTGCTGCTGACACGTTGGGACGAAGACACCCTGCGTTTGGGGCTGCGGGACAAGTGCCCGATTTTCTTCATACTGACAAATACTCGATCGCTAACTCCCGAAAAAGCAGCCTCCGTCACCCGCGAAGTGTGCCAAAATCTAAAAAGGGCGATCGCCGCCGAAAAAATCGAAGACTTCCTAATAGTTAGCCGTTCCGATTCTACCCTGCGCGGCCACTATCCCATCGAAACTGACGCGATCGCCGAAGAACTAGGCCCCTTCGACGCCCATTTTCTGATTCCCGCGTTTTTTGAGGGAGGCAGAATTACCCGCCACAGCGTGCACTACCTAGTAGTTAACAGCGTCCCGACACCAGTACATCAAACCGAATTTGCCAAAGATTCAGTCTTCGGCTACAGTCACAGTTACCTCCCAGACTATGTAGAAGAAAAAACCAAAGGTCGCATCCCCGCTGATGCAGTCGATCGCATTTTACTCGGAGACATTCGCTACGGAAGTTTAGATCGACTGATGGACATGACAGACAACCAATGTGCGGTTGTGGACGGCCAAAGCCAAGGCGATTTAGACACATTTGCCAAACACATTCTCAATGCAGTCAGTCAAGGCAAAAAGTTTTTATTCCGCAGTGCAGCGAGTATTTTAACATCCTTAGCTGACCTCGGCCCACAGCCAGTAGCAGCCGACGAAATGGCAAAATACGTGAGGGATGGCAAACCGGGTGCAGTAATAGTTGGTTCCCACGTTAAGAAAACTACGGAACAATTGGAGCGCTTGTTAAAAGAACCCAATATAGTTAGCATTGAAATAGATGTATCTCACTTGCTAGAAGATTCACCCGAGTATCGCACTCAAATGCTCGATGAAATTCTCGAAAAATGCCGCACTGCTCATGCCGATGGCAAAACGCCTGTAATTTATACCAGCCGCAAGGAACTCGAATTTGACAATGCAGAAATTAGGTTAAAATTTGGAGAAGCGGTTTCTGCTTTATTGATGGATATCGTGCGGGGACTGCCTGCAGATATCGGATTTTTGATTAGCAAGGGCGGAATTACTTCTAATGATGTTTTGAGTACAGGTTTGTCGCTGAAAAGTGTCAGGCAAATCGGTCAAATTATTGCCGGTTGTTCTGTCGTAAAAACCGATGCAGATCATCCTCTGTTTCCCAATTTACCAGTGGTTTTGTTTCCGGGAAATGTGGGGGATAGCCATGCTTTGGCTACGGTTTACAAGCGGCTGAGCAAGTAGTATAGCTCGACCAATCGCAGATTAACCCAGATGAATTTAGCTTCGAGTCAGGGAGAAGAATGTTCATCTGCGGTTGGTCGATGGGTTTCAATGCTCGATCGAACTTTATAGCTACTGCCACTCCACGGTCACTTCAAAAAAAATCTTTAGTTTACTTTTTTCTTGCCTAATCGACCCAAGTATGATAGGATAGAGAGTCTGTCCGTAACAAAAGCCGATCGGCAAAGTTGAAAAGCGCGTCATCTTTAGGCACTCTCAAAAAAATTAGATTTCTCAAAAATAGTTACCTCCGAACTCTACATATAGGGCCAACAGCACCAGAGCTACTCCTATCAGTAGCGTTTCCAGCTCGTATCAGCCGGAATTTTAAAATTAAGTAGAAATTTCCCCATAGTAATTTTCAGCTCAAAGGATTAGCATATAAGGGTGACAGAACATTATCATCCCCTAAACTCATTAAAAGATGGCCATTGGTTCAAGCTGATCTGTGGGGCGAGCTTTCAACACCTGCCTGCTGTACGGAATCTCACCTTGGCTTACACCTTAGCAGGCGCTGACTGTATCGATGTCGCGGCAGATCCCGCCGCCGTCGCCGCAGCGAAAGAAGCCCTACAAGTGGCCAGCGAATTACAGGCAAGAACTCAAAACCGCAGGTTTGGCGGCAAAGGGTTGCCGTTGCTGATGGTGAGTTTAAACGATGGGGAAGACCCGCATTTTCGCAAAGCCGAATTCAACCCAGCCGATTGTCCGGCGGACTGCTGGCGGCCGTGCGAAAAAATATGTCCAGCCGAAGCAATAGTTTTTCAGAGTGCTGGCAGTGGTTTTTCCGGGGTGATAGACCAGCAATGCTATGGCTGCGGTCGCTGTCTGCCGATTTGTCCGAGCCAACTGATTTACACTCGTTCTTACGTGTCTGCTCCCGCCGCGATCGCACCTTTAATCTTGCAATCCGGTGCCGACGCCCTAGAAATCCACACGCAAGTAGGCAGAGAGGCAGATTTTGCGCGACTTTGGTCGAGTATAGCTCCCTGGGTCGCTCAACTCAAGGTAATAGCAATTAGTTGCCCCGATGGAGACGGTTTGATTGATTATTTGCGGACACTGTATCAAATAATTTCCCCCCTTCCTTGTCCCCTAATTTGGCAAACTGACGGTAGGCCAATGAGCGGAGATATCGGAACAGGAACTACTAGAGCCGCGGTCAAACTCGGTCAAAAAGTTTTGGCTGCCCAGTTGCCGGGATACGTGCAACTTGCAGGCGGCACTAATGCTCACACTGTCAGCAAGCTGAGAGCCGAGGGACTGATGAAGGATGGGGGGAAAAATTTATCAGTTCCCTCTGTCCCATACATTGCAGGTGTAGCTTACGGCAGCTATGCCAGGGTTTTGCTATCGCCAATTTTAGAACAATTAGAAACAATGCAGATCGATCGAGCCTATGCCGTTCCGGTGGCAGTGGCGCGGCCAGCAGCCGAAGTTCAAACATCTCGGCTACCTCAGCTTGAAGCCGTCCCAGAACTTCTCTCGGAGGCCGTGAGTTTAGCTTGTTCTCTAGTTTCCCAGCTCAAAGAATTTTAGTCATTAGTCATTAGTTATTAGTCAGAAGTCATTAGTTACAAGTAAAAAACAACTGGCAACTGGCAATTGATAACTGTTAACTGACAACTGACTAAAAAGTTGAAAACGTCACCGAACACATCGAGGCGAATGCAGATTACAGACGACCTCAACAGATTATTAGACATCGTGCCAGATGAGATCCGGCAGCCCTTAGAGCAGCACCCGCAGCGCAACAATCTCATTGAGATTGTCATGGATTTGGGCCGCCGACCAGAAGCTCGTTTTCCATCCTTGGCCGAACCTCTTTCCCAAACACCAGTTTCCAAGGCAGACCTCAACTATTGCATCGAGCGAGTCGGCCACTTCGGCGGCGACAATCGAGCCGGTATCGAGCAAACCCTGCACCGAATTAGCGCCCTTCGCAACCGCAGCGGCGAGATTATAGGCTTGACTTTGAGGGTCGGCCGCGCTGTGTTCGGGACGATCGGCATTATCCGCGATTTAGTGGAAACCGGTCAGTCAATTTTGATGCTCGGCCGCCCCGGTGTTGGCAAAACCACGGCCCTGCGGGAAATTGCCCGCGTGCTCGCCGATGACTTGGAAAAACGGGTGGTAATCATCGACACCTCCAACGAAATTGCCGGAGATGGAGATATTCCCCACCCAGCGATCGGCAGAGCTCGCAGAATGCAAGTTTCCCGTCCCGAACTCCAGCACCAAGTCATGATCGAAGCAGTGGAAAACCATATGCCGCAAGTGATCGTGATTGACGAAATCGGCACGGAACTCGAAGCTTTGGCGGCTCGGACGATCGCCGAAAGGGGCGTGCAGTTGGTCGGTACCGCCCACGGGAACCGGATCGAAAACTTGATGAAAAACCCGACTCTGGCAGATTTAATTGGGGGCATCCAAGCGGTGACGCTGGGAGATGACGAAGCAAGACGGCGCGGTTCTCAAAAGACGGTTTTGGAGCGCAAAGCACCGCCAACTTTTGAAATTGCCATCGAAATGCTGGAACGCGAGCGCTGGGTAATCCACGAGCGAGTTGCAGAGGCGATCGACACTCTGCTGCGGGGACGCGAACCGAGCCAGCAAATCAGAAGCGTCAGCGAGACTGGAGAAGTAATTATCGAGCAGGAGTCGGCAACTCCCCCCGCCCGGTTTCCGGGGATGGCAGCTTCCAGCGGCCCGGCTGCTGTATCAGCAATCCGGCCAGTCACACCGATCTCAGGGTGGCGGAGTGCTGGCAAAATGGTGCCGATGCCCGCTCCCAGCGAGAACTTCGCTGCTAAAAGCGCGCCAGTTTCTGAGACTCGGTATTTCGAGCAACTACTCGAAGAATCCCTGTCCGTCGAGCCGGTACCTAAGCCCGGACGTTTTTCCCAGAATCTCGGCCCTAACGGCGAAGATTTACCCCTCCACGTTTATCCTTACGGCATAGCTCGCCACCAGCTCGAACAGGTGATTTCTACCCTGAACCTGCCGGTGCTGCTGACAAAGGATATTGAGAGCGCTGACGTGGTTTTGGCTTTGCGATCGAACGTTCGGAACCAGTCGAAATTGAGGCACTTGGCCAAAACTCGCCAAGTTCCCCTGCACACAATTAAAGCCGGCACAATTCCCCACGTAGCGAGAGCTTTGCGGCGCCTGTTGGACATGGATGACCCAGGTACCCCGGAAGTGGCAGACCTCGCCTTATTCGCCCGCAGCGGTTCTTCTGACGAGCTCGAAGCTCTCGAAGAAACGCGCTTAGCAGTCGAGCAAATTGTCATTCCGAAGGGACAGCCGGTGGAACTCCTGCCCCGTTCTCCCAACGTCCGCAAAATGCAGCACGAACTTGTGGAACACTATCACCTGAAATCCCACAGTTTTGGGGAAGAACCCAATCGCCGCTTGCGGATATATCCAGCTTAAAGTTGGAGAGTAGTGCCTTTGAAGGCAGAAGGTAGAAGGCAGAAGGGATAATTTTTTCCTGGCTTGTGTCTTTTACCTTTTGCCTTTTTCCTTTAAGTAGCTGGCCACTTTCTGATATGATGTTGTGTAACACTGTTCTTGTTAATGCGATCGGCTAAATTCCCAATTTCTAATTTCCAATTCCCCAATTTCTACTTACCAATACTTCGACTACACGAGCTTACAAGTTCCCCAATTCTCAATAGTTCAGCTACGCACTTCCCTTCAGCTCCCTTCGGCTTTGCGAACGGATGAGCCGCAGGCTAGCAGCTATGCTCAGCACAAACTCAGCACCAGCTCAGTAAAATTTGCCACTTCCCAAATTATTAAATTAATCTCCCTAAGTTGACATGAATGATTCCATAGTCCAGCTATTTATCAACTTAATTACTACTGAGATTGGTGTGCGAATTAGGTCACAAGATCGAGCTGGTTTGTCTCATAAAATTATGACTCGAATGAGAGCAAAAAAAATTGCAGAGCCCGAAAAATATTATAAACTTTTAACAGCCAAAACTTTTGAAAGTAAAAATGAGTGGGCAGAATTAGTATTGCTATTAACAACAATTGAAAGTTATTTCATGCGAGATAAAGGACAATTTTCTCTGTTAAAAAAAGTAATTTTTCCTGAAGTGATAGAGCAGAAAAGAAACTTGCACAAGACATTGGGAATGCAGTCGACACTGCGAATCTGGAGTGCGGGCTGCTCTACCGGTGAAGAACCTTATTCTTTAGCTATTGTTTTAAAAGAATTGATTCCAGATTGGGAACAATGGAAAATATTAATTTTAGGTACAGATATCAATGAAAAAGTAATCAAAAAAGCGCCCCAGGGAGTTTACAGCCCTTGGTCATTTCGCTTGGTTGAACCGCAGATACAAAAGCAGTATTTTCATCAGAGGCAAAATGATTGGCAAATCAATCAAGAATTGCGCGAAAGTGTAACCTTTAGCTGTGTAAATTTAATCACAGATGAGTTTCCTAATATTTACCAAAATCTTTATAACATAGACTTAATTTTGTGTAGAAACGTTTTTGTTTATTTTGAACACAAGTATATTTCACTGGTACTGAAAAAATTTGCCAATACCCTGAGACCCGGAGGATATTTAATGACCGGTCACGCTGAAGTTTACGGTCAAATTATGAACGAGTTTGAACCCAAGATTTTCCCGGAGTCGGTGGTTTATCAGCGTCGGGATGCAGTAATGGAGGAAGGCTCTCAAATAGAGTCTAGGGTTGCGACGGTAGGGGAAGCCAACTCGGCATTTCGGGAATTGCCGAAAGCAAATACTATGGGCGATGATAGTGGTGAGTTGCTAACAGGGGAAACGATGCCACCTCGTTTTACTACTAACAGCAATTTTTCAGAGATAGAGATGCCGCCAGTATTAAAAATAAGTAATCCGCTGGGCAAGATGCTGCCCTCTCCCTATCTGGAGGACGGTTTGCCGAACACTGCCGTGTCAGTTACAGAAAAAATAATATCAGAAAATACTCAAACTAAAACGCCTCAAATGCTAATTTTAGAGGCTAAAAAATTATTTAAAAATAAAAATTATGCTGAGGCAATCAACAAGGCACAAGAGGCAATAGACTTGCAGGGGCATAATTTTGATGCTTATTTTTTAATTGCTCAAGTTCAGGCAAATGCCGGCAATTATTCTCAGGCAATAGAATACTGTAATCGAGCTAGAAAAGTAGAGCCTGGATCAGTATATACTGATTATTTACAAGCTCAAATTGCTGAAGAACAGGGACAATTGGAAATAGCAAAAAAATTATTAAAGAGGACTATTTATATGTGTCCGTCTTTTGTTTCAGCTTATATAGAACTAGGGAATATATACAATAAAGAAGGTCAAGTAAAAAGAGCTCTTAAAATGTACAATTCATCTTGTGAAATCCTGAAAGCACTACCGCCCCACACTCCCATAGATTCCCAGGGGAAAATGACAGCTAGTCAAGTGCTGATGAATGTTAAAAAAAAATTGTTAAAATTATACAGTAAAGAAACTGTACACTAAAATATGGAAACTAAACCGTATCTTATCTTTGAACAGAACGGTTTTCTCTGCGGTATAGAAGCCTGCTACGTTCGGGAAATTTTCTTTTTGCCGGAGTTGACAGCAATTGCAGAAGCACCTCAAGATATTGTTGGGGCGATCGACCTTCGGGGCGAAATTCTGCCCGTGATGGATCTCAATCTCCGTTTTGGATACGCTTGGCAGGATTATGCTGTGACAGATAGTACGATCGTCATCGAGTGGCAAGAATCGAAAGTTGGTATAATTGTCAATCAAGTTCGCGAAGTTAAAGAACTCTCAGAAGAAGCCATCACTCCGCAGCTATCTTACGGGCGAGAGAATTCAGAAGCCTCTCATTATTTTGTAGCTGGACTTGCCCGCTGTGAAGCCGATATTATCATGCTGCTGAATCTCGATCACTTAATTCGATATTCTCCCGAAAAGTCAGAGGGAAGTTGGCCTGTTTTTCCAAGCAATCCAGGTAGTCAGTCAGCAGCAGGTGAGGCAGAGATAGAAAATTTACAGTGGCAAATAAATGCAAAATTGTTAGGCAAAAATCCTAAAAATTTGAGCAATCGTCACGTTTTTTGCCCGCACGCTACCCCAGAAGAAAAAGCAATTTTTCAATCGCGCGCTAATCATTTGAGACGGCGAGGCGGGGGGGAAAATGATGCTGCAATTAATATGTCCCTGGCGGTGTTTGTTTTGAAGAGCGAATACTTTGGTATTCCTTTGGATCTAGTGCGCGAATTTACGGATATTAGCCAAGTAACTCCGGTTCCTTGCACTCCCGATCGCATAGTGGGAAATATAAATTTACGGGGAGAAATTGTGACGCTAATTGATATTCGCAGTGTTTTAAATATGTCTTTAAATATGTTGGATCCTGCAAATTATCTCTCTAAGGCGATCATTGTTGAAGTGGCGGATTTAGTCGCTGGTATAGTTGTTGAAGAAATATTAGATATTATATACTTAAATGTGTCGGAAATTGCGGCTGTTCCGGCAGCACTGCATTCTGCTAACCGCGAATATCTACGGGGGACAGCTATTTACGGGGAAAAAATGATGGCTATTCTAAACTTGCAAAAACTGCTGACAAAAGGAGGAGTAGTTGTTGATGAAGAGGTTTGAATCAAGAACAGGGCTTACCCAAAGCATATGTCTCATGAGTCAACTAAAGCATCTGGCTTGATACTTCATTTTCTTCGCAATCCAGATTCAACGCGAGATCAGGGCTGGTGACCAGCGGGACTTAGCATGAGAGAATTATCTTGAAATGCGTCCAGGACTAAAGAAGTTAATTATACCACAATACGGTTGAGTTAAGCTCGATCCCCCCTAGCCAATGGCGGGCACGGGGGCACCGCCCCTACTAAGGCGGGGACAAGAACTTACTCAAAGTCCTCGCAACGATGCGGGGGATGCGACGGGGATCTCTGAGGAATAAATAGTTTTAACCCAAGCGTATTGAGTTATACCAAATCCGCTTTTCAAGCGAGATTTGACTAAGCAATGTAATTCGTGTATGTACGTGCTTAAATTAAGGAGAAAAATATGTTTTCTAAGTTAATAAAATTAAATATTAGAAATAGAATGCTGCTGGCTTATGTAGCACCAGCAACTATATACTTGGGTTTTCCCATCCTAGTTTATACAACTACTAATCAGGTTTTGAATAATTTTGCAGAAGTAGAAAGAATAGAAAATGTGATCAGACACACAAATGATATGTCCGCAGGTGCTGAACAAATGGTACGAGGGTTGCGCGGCTATTTAATTAATAAAAATCCGCAGTTTTTAAATGATTTTCAAACAGGTGCAGAATTAGCTCGCCAGTCGGGTAAGAGTGCGGAGTTGAGGATCGAAAATCCTGCACAGAGAATTCGTTTAGAGAGGATGCTACAACTCTGCAACGAATATTATGATGGTTCTAATAAAATGGTTGTTTTATTACAACAAAATAATAGAGCCGAAGCATTGGCTATATTTAACACAGGAAAACCGACAAAATTTGTGGAGGAATTTGTGGCACTAAATAAGCAATTTCGCGAAGTAGAAGTAAAAGCGATTAAGCAAGCCACCGAAAAAACGAAGCAATCTTTAGTTTTCTTGATATCGGCATTGGTATTTGGTTCCGTGTTTTTATTGGTGTTAGGTACGATTATAGCTTGGCTCATTTCGTCAGGAATTGCCCAAACTATCGATCGGGCAATTAGCTCGATCGCCACTTCTTCCACTGAGATTGCAGCCACCGTGGAAGAACAGGAACGCATGGCAAGTCAGCAAGCAGCTTCAGTAAATCAAACTACTACTACAATGGACGAATTGGGAGCATCTTCCAGGGCGACATCACAGCAGATAGAAACCGCCGTGGTTCAAGCAATGCAAGCTTTGAATTTAGCTGGAGGTGGCACAAAAGCTGTAGAACAAACTTTAGAAGCAATGGCAGCTCTAAAAACTAAAGTTCAAGATATTCAAGGACAAATTATAGAGTTGAGCGAACAAACTGATCACATTGGTAATATTTCAACTGTAGTTAGCGATTTGGCCAATCAAACTAATATGTTAGCACTCAATGCTGCTGTTGAAGCAGTGCGGGCGGGAGAACACGGCAAGGGGTTTGGCGTGGTGGCGTCAGAAATTCGCAAACTTGCCGATCGCAGTAAAAAGTCAGGAGCTCAAATTAATCTATTAGTTGCTGATATTCAAAAGGCGATTAACTCAACGGTAATGGTGACAGACGAAGGAACTAAAACAGTGGAATCCGGCGTGAACATTGCCTCAGAAACCGCAGCGGCATTTGCAGGAGTTGCCAATGCCATTAACAATGTGGTTTTGAACTCTCAGCAAATTTCGCTGAATGCCAAACAGCAATCGATCGCGATCGAACAGGTAGTGCAAGCTATGAACTCTCTAAATCAAGCCGCAGCCCAAACCGCTTGCGGTATCAGTCAAACTAAAGTCGGCACTCAAAAATTGAATGAAGCGGCCTTAGATTTGAAGGCAGTTTTGTAAGAGATAGATGAATCATGAGTAGTTTCCAAAAAATGCAAAATATATCCTTAAGAATTAAAGCAATTGCTTTGGCGATTTGTCGCGGTACAATTCCAGGGATATTAACGGGAGTAATAAATTGTTTCTTAGCAAATCATAACCTAATCTCATATCGTTTTCGGTTGCATCAGAATGATACCGAGGACTCGGCAGTGCCGTGTCCCTACCCCGATCAATTGTAGGGATACGGCACTGCCACGTCCTGACTGTGGGTAATATTAATTCCAATGTCACCTGAGTTGATATCTAATCTGCACTGTAGTTAGTTGTGATTTGTGAGTTATTATTTGGAAGTTGTTATTTTTTATTTACTACCCATTACCCATTCGCTATACTTCTGCTACGCGCACTTATATGTTCCCTATTGTCTATACTTAGACTATGCGAGCGTACAAATTACCAGTAACCAATTTATAGTAACCCATGATTAACAAATTTTTCCAAAAAATGCAGCACCGACTGTTGCTACTCCTAATTTTAAGTACCTTGATTCCAGTATCTATTGTTGGTTGGTATGGAATTTATTCTTCAACAGAAGCCCTGCAGAATTTAGCATTAATAACCCTTAGTGACAGTGTTAATTCTACCGCAAATCAAATGATTAACAAATTTGAAAATATGAGAGCAGATATTTTGTTTCTCCCCAAAACTCCCCCTATTCAGGGAATGATTAGAGCTAAAGAAGGAAATGGAGCAGACAAACAAACTAATTCTAATTATAAAGATTGGCTTTATCGAATGCAAGTCACATTTTTAGCTATGATGGAAGCCAAGCCATATTATATGCAATTGCGTTACATAGATAACAGTGGCAAGGAGATCGTGCGCGTAGATTCTGACGGCACAAATATCCAAGTTATTCCAGAGTCTCAACTACAAAATAAAGCAGACAGAGATTACTTTATGGCAACTATGAAGCTAAAATCAGGAGAAGTCTATGTGTCTTCTTTAGAGCTGAATCAGGAAAGGGGGAAAATAGAAATTCCTTACAAGCCAACAATTCGCTACGCAACTCCAATTTTTAATCCCAAAGGAGAAAGACAAGGTATTTTGATTAGCAATGCTCTGGGTAGCACTCTGATCGATAGGGTTAAAAATTTTAATCATGAATTCTCAGATCAATCTTTTATCTTAAATCAAGATGGATATTATCTGGCTCATCCCAATCCTAAAAAAGCATGGGGATTAGAACTTAAAACCAAGGAAAATGTCAAAAACGATTATTCAGCAGGCATTGTTGCTAAAATACTCTCAGGTGGTGAGGGAAATATTGATAATAGGGATCTAGTGATTAGTTATAATACAGTTTTTCCCAGCAAACAAAATACAAATAAATTTTTAGTAATTGTGGATAGTTCACCCAAAAAAATACTATTTTCTTCTATTGATTATCTTCAAAGAATAGCAGCAATTATTGCTATTGTTTCTCTGGCTGTGGTGCTGGGATTTGGATGGTTTTTTTTGCAAAAAATAGTTGCTCTAATTCGGGGTTTAATTTACGAGATATCGTCATTTTCAATGCAGATAGAATCTAATATGAACAGGCAAGAGCAAATAGCAAATAGACAATTTGTCTCGGTTAATCAAACAACTATAACTCTAGAAAATTTGGGCAGATCTTCTCAGGAAACAGCCGAGCAAGCTGAGTCTGTTGCCGTTGCCGCTCGCCAAGCTTTAAATCTAGCCGAAGAAGGGACTAAAAAGGTAGATCAAACTCTCAATCAAATGCTGAATCTTAGAGAAGCTGTGGTGGCAATTTCTAAGCAAAATCATCGACTCGACGACAGCACGAGTCAGATTGGCAATATATCGACTCTCGCAAGTTTGGTTAGCGATTTAGCCAGCCAAACTAATATGCTGGCTCTCAACGCCGCTGTTGAAGCAGTCAGAGCCGGCGAGTACGGTAAAGGTTTTGCGGTGGTAGCAAGCGAAATTCGTAAGTTAGCAGATGAAAGCCAACAAGCAGCACAAAAGATTAATGGTATTATTCCACAAATTAAGGGTGCGATCGACTCAACGGTGAAAGCAACTGAAGATAGTCGCAAAACGGTTGCAGAAGGGGTGAAAACAGCACAAGATACGGCAGAAGCTTTTACGGGTGTGAGGGAAGCTTGCAATATGGTGTTTGCTAGCAACCAGCAAATTTCCTTTAACGTTAAACAGCAGGCGATAGCGATTCAGCAAGTAGGTGATGCCATGAGTTCTATGAAGGAATCCGCGTCTCAAACAGTCAGCGGTATTACTCAAGTTAAAATCGGTACTCAACAACTCACTGAAGCTGCATTTAATCTTAAAGAAGTAGTGTAGTGATTAGTGATTAGTCATTAGCAATAGACTGATTATTCAACATAGTTATCATTACGAATTACCCATGAACCTTGTTCAATTACCTATTACTCAAAAACATATATGATGATTGAAGATCAAGAACTTCGAGATGTATTTAAAGTCGCGAGTCAAGAACACTTACAGAAACTAGACGACGGATTGCTGTACTTAGAGCAACATCCGAGCGACTTAGGTAAGTTAGAACAATTGTTGCGCGAAACCCATTCTCTTAAAGGTGATGCTGGGATGCTAGGCGTAAAAGATGTAGTATCTTTAGCTCATCAAATGGAGCATATTTTGGGAGACATCAAGCGGGGGGAAACTCAACTGAATTCGGATATTAGCGATCGACTTTCGCAAGGTTTAGAAGCCATGCGGAAACTCGTTAACGAAGCCGTTACCGGGGAAGATTCCGGCGTTAATACTTTTTACATCCTCGCTAGCATGATGGGTGCTTCTACTGAGCCACAGCCAGCAGCCTCAATAGTAGATGCCTCATCTTCACAAGTACCAGAACAACCGTTGGTAGAACCGCAATTTACTGAGCCTGCTACCCAAGAACTAGAAACAAATGTTGAAACTTCTCAAGTTCTTAACTTAGAGAAAAATTCCTCTTTTTTACCCTTACAATCCAAGCCAGAATTTCTTGTGGAAGCTCAAAACTTGCCTGCACCTTCTGAACCAGCCACTGCATCGGCTTCGCAGTCGGCAGCTACTGCCTCCTTAGCCTCATCTTACCGCATTGAAACCATTCGCGTTGCTACTCAAAATTTAGACGATTTAATGACTCAAGCAGGGGAACTTACTGTCACAAAAACTCGGCTAGGACACCGAGTTGCAGAGATAGAAAAAATTACAACTTTGTGGGAAGAGTGGAGCCGAGAATATTTTGTAACGAGGTTGACTGTTGATCGGATGCAAATAGATGAAAACGGTATTAAAGCCAACGGTAAATTTAGCCAATTGCAGGATTACTATCAACGTACAGAAGAACGTTTAGAAAGTCTCGGAACTTTAGTTAACCACTTGAAAAATCGAGTTTATGAAGATACTGCCAGACTAGAATTAATCGCTGAGGCATTAGAATCAGGAATTCGCACTTTGAGACTGCTGCCTTTGTCTACTATTTTTAATTTATTTCCTCGAACTGTTCGAGACTTAGCGAAACGGGAAGGTAAAGAAGTTGCATTAGTGATTGAAGGAGGCGAAACTACAGCCGATAAACGCATTTTAGAGGAAATGAAAGATCCTTTAATGCACATGATTAGAAATTCGATAGATCACGGTATTGAGACTGTTGAAGAGCGGAAAAAACTAGGTAAACCTCCCGTGGCTACTCTCCGAATTAAAGGCTATAATATGGCTAGCAATATTATTATTGAAGTTGCTGATGATGGGCGTGGACTAAATCTAGAGAGCATTGAACAAACGGCTGTAAAGCGTAATATTTGTACGATTGAAAAACTGGCAGAAATGACAGACCATCAAATACAGTCTTTGATTTTTACTCCGGGTTTTTCGACCAAGAAATTTGTTACCGAAGTATCGGGGCGCGGGGTAGGTTTAGATGTAGTTCGGACTAATGTTGAAGCCCTAAAAGGTAGTATCCAAGTAGAGTCTTTACCGGGTAAAGGATGCACTTTTAGACTGCAAATTAGCACGTCTTTAGCTACAGCAAATGTATTAATTGTCATAGTTGAAGACATTCCTTATGCTCTACCAGTCGAGTTTGTAGACACGGCTCAACAGGTGTCTCAGTCTGAGATATTTGCTATAGAAGGTAAGGAAACTATACTTTCAAACGGTCAGCCTCTTTCAGTTGCTCATCTAACAGATTTACTAGAATTAAACAATAGACAAGGATGGCAAAAAAATCGGTATTTGAGGCAGGAAAGCGGGAGCGAAGCTCTGAGAAAAAATCAAAACTACTTCCTCAATTCAACTTCTTCAAAAATGCCTTGTATTGTTTTGAAAGTTGGGGAGGAAAGATTGGGATTATTTGTAGATGCTTTGATAGACGAACAAGATGTGGTGATGAAACCTCAAAGTCAATTGCTGAAACGAGTGCGAAATGTTTCGGGTGCCACAATTCTGGGGACTGGGGAAGTTTGTATGGTACTCAATCCCCACGATTTGATAAAATCTGTACGCCAGCAAGTTTCCTCCCGTATGGTTGCTGGTGCGCGATCGCAACTTGAGACTGCCAGCAGAAAACAAGTTATACTGTTAGCAGAAGACTCGATCGCCACGCGCACTCAAGAAAAGCGCATCCTGGAAGGTGCGGGTTACGAAGTTGTGACTGCGGTAGACGGATTGGATGCTTTCCATAAATTAAAAACTCGCAATTTTGATGCTGTGATTTCTGACATACAAATGCCAAATTTAGACGGTTTGGCTCTGACTATAAAAATTAGGGAGCAAAAAGAATACAGTGAGTTGCCGATAATTTTAGTGACATCTTTGGCATCGGATGAAGATAGAAAAAGAGGAGCTGATGCGGGGGCAAATGCTTATATTTCTAAAGGTACTTTCAATCAAGATGTGTTGGTAGATACACTAAAAAGGTTAGTTTAGTCATGAGTCATTAGTCCTTGGTTATTAGGCATTTGTTATTTACTACCAATTAACAAGGCTCAATACCCAGTACCCAGTGCACAATTAGCAGTGCATCGATGCTGAATACCCAATACTTTGACTACGCGGTTACTGAGCTAGTTGTACTGAGCTTAGCCACTCGCTCTGCCCGGCTTGCCCGCTCACGAAGCCCAAGGGAAGTAAGTCGTAGGGCATTACAAGTGCCTAATTCCCCATTCCCCATTTCCCATTCCCCATTTTTCAGCAAACAGATGTTATCGCCCATTAAACTATTGTTAGTTGAAGATTCTCCAGTAGTTACGATCGTCCTCAAACGAATTTTTGAGTCCTCGCCCGACATCCAAGTTGTAGGAACCGCTCGCAACGGATTAGAAGGACTAGAATTAATCCCCAAACTTCAGCCCCAAGTAATCTGTACCGACTTGAACATGGCACCAATGAACGGGTTAGAATTTACGGAAGAAGTAATGAAGAAATATCCGCTACCCATTTTAGTAATTAGTGCCTCAGTACAAGCGAATGATACTCAGAATGTATTTCAAGTGTTAAAAGCTGGTGCATTGGATGTTTTTCCTAAACCGATGGGCGGGCTGGTATCAGATTACGTTCTTCTAGCCAATCAATTAATAGCTAAGGTTAAAATACTCTCAGGAGTTAAAGTATTTACACGGCATCAAAAAAAAATGCCAACACAAGATAATAATCAAACTGTAAAAATCAACCAAGCACCTGTCCCTAATTACAAATTTTCCAACGAAAATGTTAAATCCCCAACTATTAAAGTATTGGCTATAGGGGCTTCTACAGGGGGACCGCAAGCATTGTACGCAATTATTTCTAAGCTTCCGGCTAGTTTTCCCGTACCTATAATTTGTGTCCAGCACATCAGTGAAGGTTTTTTACAAGGATTAGTTGATTGGCTGAGTAATGAATCAAAACTGCCTGTTAAAATAGCTTCTTTTGGGGAATTGCCACAAGCAGGAACTGTTTATTTCCCGCCAGAAAAACGTCATTTAGAATTGGACTCTCAAGGGCGATTTTTTTATTCAGAAGCTGGTCATGCCGCGGGACACTGCCCTTCTGTAACCGTGACATTTAAGTCAGTAGCTAATTTTTATAGTCGGGGAGCAGCGGGGGTTTTGCTGACAGGAATGGGTAGAGATGGTGCTGACGGAATGTTGGCTATCGCCAGACAAGGAGGGTTGACAATCGCCCAAGACGAAGCTACCTGCATTGTCTTCGGAATGCCCAAGGAGGCGATCGCCCTCGGTGCTGCCCAATATATTCTACCTGTCAGTGCGATCGCCCCCCTACTCCTGGCTAAATTAAAAATTTAGGACTTACCTTGCAAATTGTGCAGAATACCCCGCCGCCAGACTTGTTAAAGAAGTCGAGGTTCAGAGAGTACCATCGCCACTTTTTAGTTCATTAACTACTCAAATTACTTCATTAATTACTCAAAACTAATTTTTTTCTAAGTCCGCTTATTTGATTTTGATAAACTTACCAATTACCTCGCGCAACTTATCAGCATCAAACGGCTTAGTTAAATACTCTGTTGCTCCCGCCAAACGCCCCTGTACCTTATCAAAGGCTCCATCTCGCGCTGTCAGCATTACGATCGGCAAATTCTGAAACTGAGGCAAGCTCCGCACCGTGCGGCAGAGTTCCAATCCGTCAATACCAGGCATCGAAACATCCAGCAACAAAACAGAAATTTGTTCGTGATAAATAGTTGACAAAGCATCCACTGCATTGTCGGTTACGAGAACTCGAAACTCTTTGCTTAAGGCCTGTTTAACAAGTCCTTGCATCACGACGCTATCATCAACTGCCAAAATAGTTGGTACTTGACTGCTACTTGCAGACATATTCTTCTCCCTGTTTATTTATAGTTCTTGAAAATACAAAACATACTTCCTGCAGTTATTTTTTGAGGGTGGCCTCTACACAATAATTGTCAACCCCGTTGGAGCGTTAGTTGAAACATTACCCCTGTTTTTTTACTTCAAACTCGAAAAAAGGAATTGGGAGAGTGGTCGATCGGCAATTACAAAAGTTGCCAAATGTGCATCCGGGCCCAGAAACCCTAAAGGTCGAGTTTGAACAACTATTGTTACAAAGTTTAACATCTTACCAATCTTTTGTAATTCATCTCCTAACAGTAGTTGAACTCCCGGCTAAGGCAGAGTTCGGTAAAGGACAGTGGTATTGTGGCACAAACCCCTGATTTAAATCTACCAGCAAGCCAGCTACCCACGATTAGACAAGTCTGTTAAAATACAATTAAACTGATAAAAAAATTCTAGATAAGCAATAGTCATATATTTTGGAAAGCGGCTTCCTCCCAACACAGGCTCTTAAATTTAGAGAGCCGGAGGTATTCAAAAGCATAGTCAACTGGAAGTATAATTTATATAGTCTAAGATTTGGGGTGCTCTAACTCCGATAACTCAAAAGTTTCCCGATCAGTCAAGAGGTTAGTCTGAATTCGGCGCAAGCAACCTGCGCCGAATTTGCGCCCAGAGTCTCCCAGCGCAGAATTCATAGCTTGTTTTTCAAGGGAAGTATTGAGAAGGGCGGTTGCCAGCAACTAGACGGGCAGTTACATATGATGAAAGCACCCTTGCCTCTTGGTAAAAAAGTGTTCAAGCTCCATAACATTGACTTGTATCAACTTCTCGGCTCTGCTCCAGACGCTTGCTTGGACAATTTGGTAGGTTTGGCAGCTCAAATCAGCCGAACTCCTATTGCTTTCTTGAGCTTGATTGACGGTAATCGCCACTGGTTGAAGTCGCAGTTAGGTATCGATCGAACTTTGGCCCACCGTTACCTGAATTTTTGCGATCGCGCCCTGAACCAAACTCCCGAAGAGTTTGCCCAGAGATCAAACTCAAACTCGGAATTTGACCGGGCAATTTCCCTGCAACAACCGCCAGTTGCTCCCGAATTGGCGGTTGAACTCCCTATCAATTCCTTTAAAGAACTGCCCGCCGCCATTTTCCGAGACGCTTCCACAGATGTGAGATTTGGCGAACACCCCCTGATCGTTTTCTACCCCTTCGTGAAATTTTACGCCGGCATCCCAGTTGTCAGCTCTCATGGCCAGGTGCTGGGAGTGCTATCCGTCATGGACTCGGTGCCGCGAGACTTGACAAAAGAAACGATAGAAGCTCTACAAGCTTTGAGCCGGCAAGTTGCGAGTTTGGTGGAGCTGCGCTGGCAATTACTCAAAGCCCAGAAATCGTTGACAGAGGTAGAAGATATCACCTCGAACAGCCAGCAAATCTCCGAGTTAGTTCCTGGCTCGAACCGTGACAGCTTGTGTGCGGTACATACGCCACAGAGCAGCATGAGAATATACCCAACAAAAAAGCTCCCGACGCTCGATGAAACAGGCAAACCTGAATATTTGTGGGAAACTTCAGCGAGCATTGGGCGTGCAGACGATACCAAACAAATCCGAGAAATCGTTGTCGGCTCCAGGGACATCTCCGATCGCCAACTAACGGCCGCGTCGCTAGAAGAGCGATTGCGCTTGGGAGCTCTGCAAGCTAAAGTCGGTGCCGCCCTCGGACAAGGTGGGAAAATATCGCCCATCCTCAACCGCTGCACCGAGGCAATGGTAGATTACCTCGACGCCAAAGAGGCGAGTATCTGGACGTTCAACCCGCAGACAGAGCAGTTAGAATTGCAGGCCGATTCAGGACTCAGCACCGAAGGGTGGCAACGGGAAATAGAAGATTGGGTGCGAGCAGAACCGGGAAAACTCCAAAGGGCTCCTGTATGCCTAATGTCGAACCCGTCTCTCTGCGCCATTGCCTATCCGCTGATAGTGGAGGAGCGACTGGTGGGAGTGATGGCTCTGTGCAGTAGCGCTTTGGTAAGCGAGGGAGCGCTAGAAGTTCTGAGCTGCATGGCTAATGCCATCGCCGTGGCGATCGATCGCATCACGGCCCGAGAAGAATTGTTGAGCCGCCGGGAAGGCTTGCTGTTCGGCCTCGCCAGCCAGATGCGAAATTCCCTCGACCTCGACAAAATTTTAGATACGGCTGTCAACGAAATTCGCAGCTTGTTGCAGGTTGACCAGTGCTACTTTTTGTGGTATTCCATCTCGCGAGACGGGCAGCCAAGCTTTGCAATCACCCACGAGGCGGCAAATCCCGAACTGAAGGAGCGGCTCACAGAATACCCGATCGAACAAGTAACCCTGCTGGCCGAGAAAATTTGCCACCGCCAAACCCTCCGGATCGGGGACGCGGCAACAGCACTCTGTATCGAACAGCCGACGCGAGATTTTTTGACCCGTATGGGGATTGTTTCTAACCTGCTGCTGCCGCTCAAGACTCGCTCCGGTCAAATGGGTGCTGTAGTTTGCAACCATTACAGCAGCCACCGTTCCTGGACGACAAGCGAAGTGGAATTGCTGCAAGCGGTGGTGGATCAACTGGCGATCGCGATCGACCAAGCCGAACTCTACGCCCAAACCCGCGCGGCAGCCTTAGCTGCTCAAACTCAAGCCCGCCAACTGACGGAAACTTTGCAGCAGTTGCAGCAGAAAGAAGCTCAGCTCATCCAAAACGAAAAAATGTCCTCTCTGGGTCAAATGGTCGCCGGCGTCGCCCATGAAATTAACAATCCAGTTAATTTTATTTACGGCAACTTGACTTATTGCAAGCAGTACATGAAAAATCTGCTGGATTTGCTGCACTTGTATCAAAAGCACTACCCCGAGCCTTGCCCTGAAATTCTCGACAAAAGCGAAGAAATCGATGTTGATTTCATAGTGCCGGATTTGCTGAAAATTCTGTCTTCAATAGAGATGGGAACTGAACGCATCCGCCAAATTGTCCTGTCTCTGCGGAACTTTGCGCGGCACGACGAAGCCGAGATGAAGCGGGTGGACATTCACGAAGGGATTGACAGCACGCTGCTGATTTTGCAGAGCCGCTTGAAGTCAAATGGACTCGTACCGGGAATTGAGGTAATTAAAGACTACGGCAAGTTGCCGAAGGTAGAGTGCTATCCCGGGCAGCTAAACCAAGTATTTATGAATATTTTGGCGAATGCGATCGACTCTTTGGAAAATCAGCCTCCACCCAAGACGATTAAAATCTCGACGGCGGTGGTGGCCCCAAACTCGGAGGCTGATGATTCAGGAAAGTCAAGCGGTCAAGTTGTGGTGATTCGGATTCAAGACAGCGGGCCCGGATTGGCCGAAAAAGCTAAATGCCACTTGTTTGACCCTTTCTTTACCACTAAACCTGTGGGCAAGGGTACGGGACTCGGCTTGTCTATCAGCTACCAGATTGTGGTGGAAAAACACGGAGGAAGCTTGAACTGTATCTCGAAACCAGGAGAGGGAGCGGATTTCAGGATTGAAATCCCGGTAGCTCGCCCCCGTGCGATCAAAGAATAAACCTGCAGGCGATCGGTTTCAAAAAGATTTTTTAAATTTTATTGTCAAAATGCTTGACAGATTGCTGTGTTTGAATGTTAAGATAGTGAAGGTTAAGACGTTGGGGCGTCGCCAAGTGGTAAGGCAGCGGGTTTTGGTCCCGCCATTCAGAGGTTCGAATCCTTTCGCCCCAGTTAAATTGTGTCCGGTGAATCAATTGTTGAACTGATTGTTTCTACTCTGCCCAAGGGCGACGAGAGAAGACCGACTTCATAACTACAAACCTAATTAGGACTTGTTCACAAAATATAAGAAACCGGCTTTCTTGCTGCGGATTTTACCTAAAAGCCTAGATTTGTGGTCAAGAAATTGGTTTTTTTGGTCGTCATTGCCCATTTTTGGCAGAAACCGTTGTTTGTGCGTAATATCACTTCTGAGTGCGCCGGAATTGTAAAATCGAGTCAACATTCAACACTCATATCAAATCCGGTTGCATTGGAATGATTAAACCGCTCTTGACGCAGAGAATACATAGGAAGAGAACAGAGAGATGAATAATTCCGATGCTACTGGATTTGATATCAACCATCCTTCAGTTTTTCGACTAACAGTCAACAGTCAACAGTCAACCCGCCCTAGTCCATATCACTGCACAGTGCTGGGGCCACGAGCATTTAGCCGATCGAAAACGTATCGGGAAATTGCAGGAAAGGCTGTTTCGTCCTTGGAATAAGCCGGATCGTCTGCAAAAACAACTAAGATATAAATCGCGCGATCGTCTAAAGTTCTGACAAATGCCGCTTCGCTGCGGGATTTGGAAGTATAGCCTACTTTGGAACCAAAATAAATATTAGTTGGTAAAGATTCGCCGAGAAATCCTTGTATCGAGTTGCTGGGGTCATTTTTCCAGGCCTTGGGGTCTAAGTCTCTCGTCAACAAGTAAGCCATTTTGCGGCTGGCGACACTAGAAACCGCTTGCCTAGTATAAATTTCATATATTAATCTGGCGGCTTGGTCGGTTGTTACTTGATTGCGAATCGGCTGGGAAGCATCGCCCCGCAATTGTAAGTCGCGACCGATTGGACCTTCTTGCCTCAAATAGTATATGGGATAATTTTTGGTGCTTATACGAATATCATTGTAGCCTGCAGACTGGAAAAATGTGTTAATTTGAGTGCGCTTTTTCAGCCATGTTTGCAACTCTTCTCCTGCGAGCCGTCCGCCGGATTTTGTATCTGTGATTTTGTCTAAAAGCCTGCTGGCAGAATCGTTGTTGGAGATGCGAATCATTTGCTCCAGGTCGTTTTTAAAGGCAGATTCTCTTTGCGTAATGAGGCCTTTTTCAATGGCTGAGTAAAACGCTGCCATCCAAAATAACTTGGCAACACTAGCGGGAAATCGGAGAGTTTGATTTTGATATCCGGCGAAGGTGTGAGTTTTGGAATTGCTGACATCAAATAAGGTAATTGATAGCCGTTCTGCAGGCAATCCTTTGCTGGTTGCAATTTTTACAGATTCATCAACAATCCCTTGCAATTCTTGAGAGTAAACGGGATTGGGAGGTGTTTTGATGTTGTAGCTAAACGTAGGCTCGCTTTGACGATCGGCTAAATTTTCCGATGGTTCAATTGTCGGAGGCGAGAGTGTTTCTTGAGGCGAGATGGGCTGTTGAGCCAAGATGACTGGCGGTTCTGGGGGACGGCGAATTCTGAACGGTATTGTGACAATCCAACCGATGGCGATCGCCCCGGCGATTAAACACAAAATGTTACGGTATTTTAGCCGAGAAAATTTCGTCCTCACTCGGCGACGAGATGGCACTGGGCCTTCGCTGCTTTGGCGTCGGCGTCCGACTGGGCTCTGGCTGCTATGGGGTCGGGATTGGATTAGACCTGTTGCATCAATCTTTGCTCGATCGGTCAACCGCAGATACAAGGCAGATGAACGCAGATTAACCCAGATAATTTCAAGAATTGAGAGCGACTTTTGCAAGAGGTCTATGGGGCGTCGGGTCTGGATTGGGCGACGAGATGGGACTGGGCGCTCGGTGCTTTGGCGTCGCGACTGGACTGGACGCTCGGTGCTTTGGCGTCGGGACTCGATTGGGCGTTGGGGCCCGATGGGGCGGCGTCGGCGTTCTACTTGCATTACAGTTTTGTGCTATCAAACTCGCACGATCAGTTTATAATAGGGCGGCATCTAAATGACAAGTGTATCGATCTAGTCCGCTGTTGCCAATTTTATCGGTCTACTAGGCTGATTGAGACTTCTAGTAATTGTAAAATTTTCAGGATAGCACTGAGTTGAAGCAAAATCCTTTGAAAAACATGAGAAATTTTTGGAGTCTGGCTGTTTTGGGATTTGCGATCGTCGGCGTGAATAACTCTTTGATACCTGATGTTTGGGCATTTCAGTCTCAATCTGCTACGGGATATGTTGTCGAGCGACAAACAGCAGGACAGGGCGTGGATTTAGCGTTTTCCTTGACGGGAAAAAGCGAAAATCTGGAAATAACAAACAAGCAAACTGTTTCCAGTTTGCCGAGTATGTTGTGGGACTTCAACAATTTAGCGGAAATTTCCTATTCCGAATTGCTGAATGTGCTGGCAAGACGACCAGACTCAAATAATACCGAGAGAGAAACCGCTGCACAGCCTGAAGACATAGCACGTTTTGAAAAGGTGGTACAGTATGCAAAACAACAAAATTTGCACGATCGCTCGATGGGAGAAATCGTCCAGGCGATCGCCGATAATTTCTTAGGAAAGCCCTACGCCGCTGGTTTGCTGGACAAATCCGGCGAAGAAAAGTTGATCGTAACTTTGAATAAATTTGATTGCGTTTTGTTTGTAGAAACTGTTTTGGCGATTGCCAGGGGCGTAGCAGTAGAAGATTACGACTATCAAAATTTTGTAAATCGCATAGAAGAACAGCGTTATTTAAACGGTAAAATCAACGGTTATTGCAGCAGATTGCACTATTTTTCCGAATGGATTAACGACAATCAAAAACGGCAAACTGTGGAAAATATCACCGCTGAATTAGGTGGAGTCCCCATGAATAAAACACTAAATTTCATGAGCCAGCACCGCAGCAGTTACCCGCAAATGGTCAAAGACGAAGCGACTTATCAGTGCATAGTCAGCCAAGAAGCAGAATTAGCAAAAACTACTGTTAATTACATTCCGACAAATCGGATAAAAAGTGTTTATTCTCAGTTAAAACCAGGGGATATTGTAGCAGTAGCCACGGATGTTAAAGGATTGGATGTCACCCACACGGGTTTAGTCTACCGCAATGCTGACGGCAATATGGGTTTAATTCACGCTTCGCCTGCTGGGGAGGTGACAGTTGCTTACGACTTGCAGAGATATATTAGGAGAGTCGAAAGTGCGATCGGCATTGTGGTAGCTAGGGCGAAAACTCCTAATTAAATTGGTTTGTACTGGGAGGGTGCATCAGCTTGCATTATTTTAGCTGAAAATTTAAAATTTCTGTACTGACGCACCCTACAAACTCTCGTGTGGGGTGGGCACGCGAGGCGCCTGGAATATAAAATTTAAATGCACAACAGCTTATTGAACAATTTCACTGCGAGATACCTTACTACTTCTAGCAGGATTTGGCGTTAATTCGGGTGGAGAAACTTGAACACTTCCCCACTCATTCAAAAAGCTTTTCAGCAAAACCTCTTGCTGAGTACGAAATGTCTCGACATTTGCCCCTCCATTCATAATCACAAACCACACAGTTTCTTGTTTTTGAGTTGGCAGGGCTCCGCCCAAAGCGCTAACATTATCCAACGTGCCAGATTTGACTACTGCTAATTTGGGAAGCGCCCGTTCTGCCAGTATTCCTTGATCTTTCCCAACTACAGTTAAGACATCCGCAACTGTCATGCTGTAAGGTTGAAGATAGCGTTCTAAAGCTATAAATAACGCGCAAGCAGCCCGGGGAGAAATGAGATTTTCTTCGCTCAATCCCGAACCGTTGACGAGTTGAATTTCTGCGGGCGGAACTCCGGTTGCTGCTGCTGCTTTTTGCGCGACAGTTTTGGCGCCGCCGACAGTATCAGCTAGCATATCTGCCATGAGATTGTTGCTGTACTGATTCATTTTTTTGATCAGTTCGGTAAGGGGCAAAGAATAATGTTTGACTAAAGGCTGCACATCGTTGGGAGATGCTGGCAAAACTTGTACAGTACCCTCAATGGCTATTTGGGGTTTCGGCGTATTGGGAGGCAGGGTTTGATACTGGGCGGCGGCTTCGCTGGGCCAGATTTGACTGTTCAATCCTTGTTTGAGCAATTCTCCCGATTTGAGGGGATCGAGTTCAAAGTTCATGTAAAACTTATCGACAATTATCAAATTGCCACTGACTCGCTTGATCCCTTTTTGATTTAAGGCGTTACCGAGGGCGATCGCCTCTTCCCATACAAACAACGGGTCGGCGTTTCCCTGTACAATTAAATCGCCTTTTAATACGCCGTTTTCAATTTTTCCCGTTGTACCAATTAAGGTGATAAATTCATGTTCCGGTCCGAATTCTTGCAGCGCTACCAGAGATGTTGCTACTTTGGTAATAGAAGCGGCTGACAGAGGAACTGTACCTTGATGATTTGCTAGCAAAGTATTGCCAGATTGCATCCAGACGCCTTGGTTTTCTTTGGCAAAACCTTGGGCTGCCAACCCGTTAAGATATTGCTGGATTTTGGTATTTGTGGCGGTTTCGGGATTGCTAACAGAGACTATTAAGGGCTGAGGTTGACTTGGTTTAACTGGGGGCGGAGAAGATTCAGCTACAGGAGAGGGAGATGCAAGTTGAGGTGATTCAGTAGCTGCACATCCGGCAATAATTGTGAGAAGGGCGATCGAACTCGCAGCAGTTAAGTAGGGGTTTTTCAGCATTACCTTAATTTTTTTCATCAAATGTACGATCGTCTGTTCGGCACGCCCGATGGAAATTTTAGCACTAGCCAGCGCATTGTAGAGCCTCCGCATCTGCGTTACCAGAATTGCGAACTGCTAACATTACCTCTCTTCTTCTCCATCTTCCTTCGCGTTCTTCGCGTCTTCGCGGTTCGTTCAATAGAGATTGTTTAAAGACTGCGGAATTTTATACCAATAGTCCGGACTGTTTTTAGTTCGTAGTCTGAAACCCTCGATTTTTCGTTGGTAGCTCGATTGCCTTGGAGCCGGGAAACCCTTATTCTACGGTTGGTAATCAAAAACTGTCCGAAGTATTGAAATCTAAAATCTAAAATCTAAAATCTAAAATAGTCTGATCCTCAGTGCCTGGGGCCTTCACCCCAGGCCGATCGCTCTCACAAATTTTCGATAAACTGGTTTATCCAGCCATACTCCCTATACTCAGCGGCACCATTTCGCCGTGCATCGTCAGGCCTAATAACATCGGCCCGCCCGGTCGAATCAACTCTCCTGTAAGCGCGCAGCGTTCCTCCTGCTGTGCTGTGGCATTAATGCTGGCTCGAATATCCGATCGAGAAAACATCTGGCGATACTCTCCAGACTTCTGCTGCACGTAATTCCAGAGCAAATCTCGAATCAAAGCTTGATAGCCTTGATTGCCCGCGAGCTCTTTAAGTCTCTCCTTGAGCTCTCTTTCTAGTCGAATGCTGGTGACTTCCATTTCGGTGGTTGAGGTTCTAGGTAGGGTATGCATAATTTTTTCTCCGTGACGGGTGGACATATGTGTAATATCAGTGTAGTATGTTTACAGCTAGATTGAAAGCCTCTTAACCACCTTCTGCCTACAGTGAAATTTCTCCCCACCTACTCCACCTATCAACTGAAGTGCGATCGCCCCACGAGTCACTCTGAGTCGTTACGGCACGTCTTTAGCACGGGTTTTGCGACTGTCGCAGCGACCTCGTGGGCGGGCTTGGGCCTAATTAAACCCGGTTATAGTGGATTAGGACAAACGGCAGAAATTAATTACAACGAGATAGACCGAGACGGTCTGCCAGTGGCACAGCCACATCGAGATACGCGAAGCGGGAGGTACAGCTAAACGACTGTACCAAGACAGGATGAAAATTTGCCTTTAGCAGTTTTTCTAGCCCCCGCTTCTAAGTAAGAGAAGCGGGGGCATTTGATTGGATATTTGAGAAATTCGATCCGCTTGGGGAACTGGGAAAAAACCAGATGTAGCCAATGCTGACGAAGCAAGCAAAATTCAAAATTCAAAATCTAAAATCTAAAATCCAAAATTGATGAGGAGGAGCAAGCCGTGACCGTAGTAACTGATGTATTGAGGCAATCTGTGGTGGTGTTTTCTCAAAATTACCTACCAATGAGCCGTGTCAACATCAAACGGGCGATCGTACTGTTGGTAACAGGCAAAGCTGAACCTCTGGATTTTAGCATCGGCAACGGCTGGCTGGTGCGATCGCCCAGCACCAGCATCCACGTACCCGAACAAATCCGCTTGACTTTTGGTAACAGGGAACGCCTGTGGAAAGTGCCCCCGGTCAATCGCCGGGAAGTTCTGCGCCGCGACGCTCATTCTTGCCAATACTGCGGTAGCAACCGACATTTGACGCTGGATCACGTGATGCCTCGATCGAAGGGCGGCCCGCATACTTGGGACAACGTGGTGACGGCTTGCGAACGGTGCAACTCTCGTAAGGGCGATCGAACTCCCATAGAAGCTGGAATGTCTCTGCGAACTAAGCCGAAGGCCCCCATACACCCCACTGTTGCTTTTGCCGAACTGTTTTGGCACGAATACCAAATAGGCGAATAGGGAATGGGAAGAATTTTAGATTTTAGATTTTAGATTTTAAATTGATGCGTAATTCTCATCTAAAATCTGCCCTAAATCGCAATTCCAAATTCCCGATCGCCAATTTTCAATTACCAATTTTAAACTTTCAATTCCAAATTTAGGGCTGTCAATATGCTGAAGTTGACTTACACTGAAACGGGCTTTAACCTAGAGCGTTTGGCTCAATCTCCCGAACAGTTAGTGGCGCTGCGAGTTGTGCTGGCTATGCGAGTTGGTCAAAGCATCAGCGTCGAACCGAGCACTGCGGCATTTTTGCTGCCCGCGAATTTGCCGGCGCTGTCTCTGTTGGAATCTGAGGCCCGCCGAAACGACAACGATGCGATCGAGCTTTGTGTTGCGGATACTGACTTTGTAGAAGTGACTCTGCGCGGTACGTGGATTTCTGAGGTGTCCGAGGGGGCTGACGGCGTGTTTGCGACTGTATTGGGCGATCGGGCGGAGCTCTTGCTGCTCAATCTCTGGCTCGAAACTCAGGCTGCTGCGGAGGTTGTCGGGGAAGTCGGCGATTAATATCGGATGTGGAAGGAAGAGGGAAGAGGGAAATATTTTCTTCATCTTCCACTTTCTCCCACTCCCCACTCTTCACTCTCCCTCTCTCCTTAAGGCGTATAAATTATGTTGAAGTAAATTCCCTTATCTTGCAGATTGTCGCCTTTATCGCTAATTCTCACCAAAGGGAAAGCGTAATCTACCCGCAGGTTCACTCGCTGTATCGGTTCCCAGATTACCCCCAAACCCACACCTGCTAAAAATGTCTGATTGGTTAATGTATTAGGATTGTTCGCAACGTTCCATACCGTACCTGCATCCAAAAATGGAGCTAATTGTAGTTTAGGATTTCCCGAAGCATCGCGCTGCAAAGTAATCCGATCTTCGATGGAAACTCTGAAGCCGTTATCGCCAGAACGGACATTTTGGCGGTAGCCGCGCAAAGATTGCCCGCCGCCAATTACAAATTGCTGGGAAGGCAACAAACTATTAGCTGACAACTGCAAGTCTGCCTGCAAAATTAATAAATGTTTGTCATTCAATCGCTGTACTCGCTGCACTTGACCCAGCCAACTCAAAAATTGTCCGTCCGGGTCAGAACCTTCGTTTTGAGTAGCATCAAACAAGCTAGTGCCGATCGTAAATTGCGATCGCAAGGCCCAAGCGCCCTGCGGGTCGCGCCGAATGTAGTCCTGTCCCAGCTTAATTGCGCTCGTAGTGGTGACACCATTGGAGTCCGGGCCGATGCCAAAAGCATACGGTTCGCCGGCGAGAAAAGTTCTGCCTGTCTGATAAGTAAAACCCGCAGATAAGGCAAATTCTTCGATCGGGGTTCTCCGCAGTGGCTGGCGGTAACTAACTTCAAATAAATGGGATTTTCCCGAAATGTCAAAAGCGTCAAAAGGTGCTTGTACGATACTGTTGCGGTTCGGTGCCGCCCTCAATTGCAAAGTGCCGTTCATCGCATTTAGCGGCACGCGATAGCTGAAATCAAACACGTCTGAATCGCCGAGCGATCGATAATAAGCCGCCGCAAGTTCGTCGCCATTTCCTGTTATATTGCGGTGCCGCAAACTAACTCCCAATCTTTCGGAACCGACACTGGGAGGCGAGTAATTGTCAATGCTGAAACTAGGTTGAAATGGATTAGCTTCCGAGATTCGGACTATCAGAATGCTCTCGCCTTCATTATCCCCAGCCCGCAGACTGGCTTCTACATTGTCAAATAAAGGATCGACTCGCAGCAGCCGGAGTTGGTCTTCTAATGAAGCTGTGCTTAAAGGCATTCCGGCACCGAGTCGAATCCGGCTGCGGATGTAACTCGGATTCAATCTTTTAGTTCCTTCTACCTCAATTCGGGCTAGCTTGCCTTCAATCACTTGAATTTGGACTACCCCTGCGGTGATAGTTTGGGGCGGCAAGACTGCTCTCGAAGTGATGTAGCCACGATTGAGGTAAATTTCGGTAATTTTGTCAGCGATTTGTTTGAGCTGTTCTAGGGTGGTAGAACGGCCTTCTAAGGGGTTGACTAAGGCATTAATTTCATCTTGGCTTAAAATTGTGCTGCCAACTACTTGAATTTTCTGCACCTCAATTGGTGTATTCGGCAGCGTTGGGGGAACTGGTGACGGGGACGGCGGCGCTACTGTGGGTGGTACTTGGGGAGATTCTGGGGAAGGCTGCGGGGCCGGTTGCAGAAATCGATCGCGATTTGGATCTGGCTGAGTTGGCGGCGACGGTAACAGCGGATCTGGTAGTAGATCGCGGTTTAAGTCGGGCGGGAGGTTTCCCGGTGGCGTCTGCGGGTTCTGGGCTAAAACATGATTACAATTTAGCTGGTTCTGACATTGGGGATCGTTGTCAACCAGATTTGTTTGTTCGAGCAAGATGCCCGCACCACAAGCAGCTTCATCGATTGTGGAACAGGCATCTTGGCTGTTCTCGGCAGGGTTAGATTGTGTTTCTGGTTCAGGGTTGGTCTCGATGGAATCGCGAAGCTGATTTAAGTTGGTAGCTGTTTCATCATGCTTTATTTCCAGTTTTTGCAGTGCTAATACTTGATTGCCCCTATCTGCTGAGTTGTCAGTGGCGACAGGCAACTGAGAAATATCCTTTGTTTGGGATATAGCTTTATTGGTGTAAAAGCAAACCATCGGGAGCGAAGTTAGAAGTGAAATCCCCAACCGAAATAGTGCAATATTTGCATTCGGGCGCATAATTAATAATTTCTCTAAAATAAGTTTGTCGGCTGCTTGACTATGCCAGTTTATCATTTAGTATTAGGCGAAATTTGACCATCAAAATCTTCACAGTCCGCCTTTCAAGATGCCAGAAGTCCGAACTGCTTGCCGATCGGTACACAAAATTTAATTTATTTAGCACGATCGACGAAACAACCCGCAACAGCCAAAAATCATCTGTGGCGCTGCCAATTACCGCGCTTTAAACCGAGTTTGTCGTACTTGCTGCACCAGTCATACCATTTGAGATTTGAGATTTGGCAATGACTCACCCAAAAACGGATACTGTGCCCCGAACGCTCATCAGCGTAGATCCTAAAATTTTAGACTCCTGTTCGAGATTCCAGATTCAATGCAACAAGTAAATCTAAAATCTAAAATCTAAAATCTAAAATCGGCTGACTGATGGCTATCATCGTTTGGGGCTTGCCTACCGTTGCATTCTTTTTTGAAATTGGTGCTGAATTATTTTTTTGTGATAGGCATTAACTCACTTGCGACTAAGGGTTCTTGGGCTATTTTGCCGAGTTCGACTGAGTTCAAGAGTGCTGACCACTTGAGCGCTAAACTGGCATCGCTGGGAGACTCGATACGCAATTGAGCTAGAGTTGCCAGGTACTCGTACCAAAGACGTTGTTGGGCGAAGATACTGAGCTTGGTGCGATCGGGCGATCGATCCAACTCTGTTTGCACGGTTGGGGCGAGTGCGGTGCGGTTGATCCACCCGGAAACGAGAACATCATCTCTTGTATTTTTTGGGTTGCATTTGATAGTAAAGTACCATTGATAGTTTTTGCCAACTTCCAGCGCTGGCGAGTTGTCGTCGGAGCCGAGGCTGACGCTAACTACACCTGCACGGCTAGTTACCATGCGAAAACTTTTCTTGTACAGTGTTTTGTCTCTTTGGTCTGCTAACTCAAACTGAACTGTTTTGTCGAGGGCTATAGGAAGGTAGTAGAAAAATGTTGGCTTTGCTGATATGGTTTGCCCCATAGTTGATTGGGGAATCAAGGCAGTTAAGGCAGTTGTGGCCGTGGGGCATTCTAAGCCGCGGGTTCCTCCCCCTTCACGCCTTCCGGGTACTCCGTCCTCCGGCGGTTGAAAGGTATTCCACGTGGAACCCGTTGGCTGAATGTTCGGTCTGTTTCCGCTGGTTTCAGGGGGTTGAACTGTTTGCAAGTTGAGGGGTAGCTGCCGTGGTGGGGGGCGCTTGACAACGTTTGCGGGGCTGTTGAGAGCCTCTGCTGGTATTAAGAAACTACCGGCGGCAACTGCCTCTAAAGACAGAATTAATGAAAAAGCACCGATATTTAGAGCAGACTTCAAAGCCATGACGAACCTGCCTTTTGATGAACCTAGGAACTTTATCGCACGGTTTTATTCTATCCAAGGTTTTGACGGATATAGTAATCTGTTGTACTTAATTTATCTCTTTAGGCAGATACGATTATTTTTGTCGCTGTGCTCAACATATAATTCTGTGTCGCCTTTGTCAGTGGTAGCTTAGTAGTTATACTTACTTCCATTCACGGCACCAGGTTGGGTTGAGCTTGTTAAACCCAACTTTGACAAAGACTAATATTCGGGTTCTTTTAACTCTAGCCAGAGGATACAGCGCGTTTTTTCATAAAAACACGCGGTTGATGCGTCAATCCTGAATATCAGGAAACTCGGCAATTTTGCTGGTTAACCTCAAGCGATCGGCTACAAGTTACAAATCAGGTTTTCTGTACAATACCGGCAAGAAATTTAGCATGAATCTCGATTCACCTGTTCTCTCGGACAAACAGCCTTCGGGGCTGCGGATGGTAAGACCCATCGGAGTCTTGGCACTGCACGGCATTGCTTTTTTAGGAAATAGGTTGTTCGCTGTCGATCGCGCCGAAGGGCTGCTATTGGAGATCGATCGAGAAAGTGACAACACTACTGTTTTGAATCCTTATCAAACGGCTAAGTTTGCGGGCGCAACCGGGCTGGCTATTTCGGAAGATACTTTCTGGTTTGCGCGGGATGAGGATATTTGTTGCTGTCGGGGCGCAGTTCGGGATGGGGCGATAACTGAACTCAAACCGGAACATTTTGTTTCACTTTCTTATCCTGCTGACGGGATTGCTGTGTGGAAATCTACGCTTTATGCGACTTGCCAGAGATTAAACTCGATTCTGGTTTTTGACCTGAAAACTGGTCGAGAAATTACTCGGTTTTACGCTCCCGGTATAGGGGTGGAAAATATCACAGTCCGGGATGAGGAAATTTGGGTTTGCGACAAGACTGAGCAAACTGTTTACTGTTTGGAACGGGGAACTGGGGAGATTAAATTTAGCGTTTTGACTCCCTTTGAGTCGCCTTCTGGTTTGGCTTTTCACAAGGATTCCGAAACGGGAGAGGAGGTTCTGTACGTGGCTTATGCCGGGGATGAACTTTACATCCGGGATGACCCGAATTCGGAAGATCCTTTTCAGTTGACAAAGCGCGATCGCACTTTTATTCAGCCTTTGTCTTTTCACTACAATGAAGCCGAGCGCTACGCTCTGTCAAACGGTTTTTTGATGGAAATGTCTTATGTGGAGGAACTGTCTCCTCTCGATGAGGTAGAAATCGAAAATTTGGAGTGGCGGATTGCTTTGCCTTCGGAAACTCACCGGCAAAAGGTCAGGAAAATTACGCCGATTGGAATGCCTTTTACTGAGGAAATTCAGGAAGGGGAACGGGTGGCGGTGTTTAAGTTCGATCGGCTGCAACATGGGGAACGCCGAATTTTTGGCTGGAAGGCTTTGTTAGAAGTTCGATCAATTAAGTATCAGTTGTCACCTAGGGATGTCGAAAAGATTCCCAAGCTGTCGCCGGAGTTTGCAGCTAAGTATTTGGTGGATAATGACAATTTAGCGATGGATACGGAGATTGTGCGATCGGCTGCTGTGGCTGCCATTGGCTCAGAAACTAATATTCTGAGGAAGTTACTTAGCATTCGCAATTTTGTTTACGACCAACTTTCTTACGGGATTAGGCCTCACATTGACACTCCCGATATTGTATTACGCCGCGGCATCGGTTCTTGTGGCGAGTACGTGGGCTTGTTGTTGGCTTTGGCTAGGTTAAACGGGATTGCTTGCCGCACGATCGGGCGCTACAAGTGTCCGGCTTTTGCTGACAGAAAAGGTGTGTCGCTGGAGCCGGATTTCAATCACGTTTGGCTGGAATTTTACATTCCGGGTTTTGGCTGGGTGCCGATGGAATCTAATCCTGATGATATTCAAGACAGAGGCCCTTATCCTTTGCGATTTTTTATGGGTTTGGCTTGGTATCACGTAGAAATTGGCAAGGGAATTCGGTTTCAAAGTCTCACGAGCGGCGGTCTCCCTTTGAACAAGGAGGATGTTTCCGTGGGGAGTCTGGCAATTAATCATGTGAGGTTTACAATTTTGGAAGATTTGCCAGCAGTTTGAATCGAGTGTTAACAATTAACAGTTAGCCGTCTATATTCAACTGTTAATTGTTAACATTTTTCATCTAAAATCGAAAGTAGAAAATGTAACATCAGAGGAAGAGGGGTTGTGGAATTTTCGATTGCTAATATTCTTGTTTTAGTGGCCTTTGTACTGCTGGTGACGGTGACTGGCGGGGTTGCTTATTTGACGGCGGTTGAATGGCGCGATCGCAGGCGGTTAGATAAGGCTAAACGGAAAAAAAAGTAGCTTTTTGCTGTTGACAAACTGCATATTTTATGATACATACCAAGGCTACCCAACCAGGTCGCCTTGTTTTTTTGATTTGAAATGTTTTCACCGCAGATGATATTAAGTTCAGTAACATAACCGTTATAGGTTCGTAGCCACGCCGTTTATGATTCGGCCGTTGAAACAGCTACAACACAAACAAAGTCCGCGCAACGCGAGAGTAAAAAATAAACAGGGTACTTAACCCGGATTTGGTTTCGCGGGCGAGACGCCCGCGCCACAATAAATACACCACAACGAACACAGAGGAAAAAGGGGATTTTGGATTGGGGAGTTTAAGTCCACTGTCGGAAAAATGTATTTTCTTGCCAAGCGGCGGCGGTGCGTTTTTCAAGTGCTGCCATTTCTGTTTCGTTCAGCGGTTGGAATGCTTGGGCGACTTTTAAGTTTTCTTCTAATTGCTTTACTGAGTCGGCAGCGATGATGCAGCAGTTAACGCCGGGAAGTGAAAGCGTGTAGCCCATTGCTTGGTGCATTCCATCTAAAACACCGTTCTCAAATAATTTGCCGTAAGCGGGTATTTTCATGGCTATGACGCCGATGTTTTTGGCTTTGGCTACTGGTAAAGCGCTGGTAACAAAGGAGCGCGGGTGATGTTTTTCGGCGGCGTTGAGGGAGATTAATGTTGTGTCAAAAGGATAGCGCTCCAAGCCGGCCACAATGATAGCAGGTTCGTGGTGTCCGGTTATGCCGGAAAAACGAATTATTTTTTGCTCTTTGGCTTCTTCGATCGCCTTTATTGCTCCTTTGGCACTGAAAATTTGGTCTAATTCGGCTTGGAATGAGACGTGGTGGAGTTGCCACAAGTCTAGTCGATCGGTTTTCAATCTTTTGAGCGATCGCTCTAAGTCTCTCCACGCGCCATCTCTGTCTCTGGCGGAGGTTTTTGTGGCTAGGAATAGGCGCGATCGATATGGTGGCAAAACTTTGCCTAAGTTTTCTTCGCTGGGCCCGTACTCGGCCGCCGTGTCAAAATAGCGAATGCCTAGTTCGATAGCGCGTTCAATTTGCGCCGCTGCTTCTGCTTCTCTTCCCTTCTGCGACAGCGGTGTTTGTCCGCCTCCCCCCAAACCGAAAATCGGTACTTTCACGCCGGTGTTGCCTAACAGTCGTTCTGGCATTTTTACTGTGGCAGCCGCCTGGTTATTGGGTGCGGCTGCGATTTCCCGATCCTGCTGTTCGATCGCCTTAGCGCCTGCAATGCTGCTGGCAACTGCTATACTGCTCAATATAAAATTGCGACGAGTCTTTTTGCGGGCCATTGTTTCCGTCTCCTCAGAATATGTGAGAGAAATTAACCGCGTTTGTGTTGGCACAATACATAAACTTTTACTGCAAATCGGATAATTTTCCCCCTCTCCGAAGGAGGAGATGGCCGGGGGAAAATGATTTATGTGCCGATCGACTATTGGTCAATTATCCATGCGCGAATCAGTTCGTTTATCTGTTCTGGTACTTCGTCGTGGGGACAGTGACCAGCTTTGATAAAGTGTTCTGTTAACTGCGGATAGTGTTTGCGAAATTTAGCGCTTCTTTCTGTGGAATTCATCCACGGATCGCCTTCTCCCCAAAGCATTAGCAACGGGCAGGTTAATTGACTAAGTAATACGTCAATTTTTTCGCCTTGGGGTGTTCGGAATACGGAAGCGAATACTTTGGGGGCACCGGGATCGCAGGAGGGAAGGTATATTTCTTCTACTAATTGGTCTGTGACGGCGCTTTGGTCGAGATATACTTTTTCTAGAGTTTTGCGAATTGTCGATCTCTGGCGCACGTACTGGAATAGCAGAAAACTTGCCCAATCTTGCTGAAATAAGGTTTTAGCTACTGCAGATATGGCTTTTTGCAAGGGCGGGGCTTCGGGTGCGGGCTGCGGTTCGCTGAAGGGGCCGGCGCTGTTGATTAGTATGAGTCCGGCTGCTGATTCGGGGCGCTGGGCTGCTACACACAAGGCGGCGTAGCCTCCGAGGGAGTTGCCGGCTAGTACGGCTGGCCGGCCGATGATGTTGGTGATAAAGTCGTGGAGTTGGTCGCGCCAGAGGTCGCCGCTGTACTGCAATTCGGGTTTTGCCGATCGCCCAAATCCGATCAGGTCGATCGCCCACACTTCAAAGTCTTTGCTCAGCCCGCTGATATTTTTGCGCCAGTGGTCTGTGGACGCTCCAAAACCGTGAATTAACAGCAGGGGAGGGCGTTCTGGATGCCGATCGCTGGATCGAACGTAGTATACTGAGTGCCCCCGCCACTGCCAGTAAGTGCCGGCTATGGGGGCTGTGGTGAAGGCTGGGTTTGCTTGCATAATGTAAAGAAATAATTATTTACTTTAACTATTGTATCGCGACGCTCAGATTTATAAAGTTTGCCATCCGCGCCGAGGTTCAGCTAGCAAAGGATTCGTCAATGTGAGCGAGTTGAGAGCTGGCGCTCTTCCGCACTCAGAATTAATAAGTTTTGTAACGAATATTGATTTTGTGAGGGGCGCAGCAATGGGAGATGTTTTGCCAGATCCCATTTAGGAAAATAAATCGGGTTTTTGCTGCAACATACCTAGGTATGATGATTCTGCTGTGTGTCGGTAAGAGATAGCTCTGGGGCGATGGGTGCAAAGCTTGGCGGCCAGGGTCGAACCTGATGGGCGAGGGTCAAGGGATCGACTTTTTTATAGTTATTTGCGAGCTTTTCCAGGTGGGGATCGTTTGTTAAAGAGGTGTTGACGGCGTGGGGGATGCAGCGAGCTGTTTGGTTGCGAGTTGGCAAAAGCTGAAATCAAAAAATTCGTGGCTGGGAGAAGTTATAAGTAAAATTACCGATGGTTCTCTGCAGAAGTTTCTCAGAATCGGTGAATATTTTGTGACGTTGTTTGCTGTTCTTAATTGCTTAGATACTCTAATATAGAAGTAGAGCTGCGCCGCTCAATTAATTAGCATTTTGAATACTAGGGAGCCAACTATGCAGGGTGTGAACTTTATCCACCTGAAAGTTAGGGAGTTTTCTGAGTGATTGCTATTTCACCTCGTCCCGTCGGACGCAATTGGATTACGATTAGCTTCGCTTCTACTCTATACCTTTGTCCTATTTTGGATCTGCTCCTAGCAGAGGTGCCAGATTACTGGCAAGCGGAATTGCGGTTGGGGCTTCAAGAAGCTTTGGTAAATGCTGCTAAGCATGGAAACAAATTAGACCCCGGTAAAACTGTTGGAGTCCGTTTTTCGATCGTTCAAAACCAATATTGGTGGGTGATATCGGATCAAGGTTCTGGCTTTAATGCCCCTTGCAGTTGTAACCTTTATACCGATGATTGCGACAGTCTCCTAGCAGAGGACGTTTCAGATAACTCTGGACTACCCAATGTGGAACAGGAATGCGGTAGAGGCTTGTTTATTCTTTACCAAATATTCGATCGGGTAGAGTGGAATTCTCAAGGTACAGAGTTACGGCTGTGCAAAGAACTTCCAAGTCGCTACCGACTGCCTCGCTTGCGCTAGCAGCGCTATGAAAGCAGCATTTTTCATCTCAGCTAGACCTGGAAAATTTTTCGTTTCCGGACTGAAGTTTGCAATGAGAATTTGAACGCTCTGGCTATTGATAGCTGATCATAATGCAAAATCTGAGTTTTGAGTTAAAAAAGTATAAATCTTTTGAACTCACAATCGCGCTGCTCGATCGATCGGCGCGATTGTCTAATTTTTGAGCGACTAATCAAACCAAAACTCAAGACTCTATACTCAAAATTATTTGCCGTGGGTGGGACAGGGAGGAGCAGATATCGATCTATCCAGCCATCCTGCTGCTTGGTTTAAGCGCGGGAGAGCTTCTTCGGGCTGTTTTTTGAGCAAAAAGACCAAAGCGGCCGCAGCTTGCTCGCAGGCCCGCGCGGAACGGTTTGCTTTGAGGCGGTGCCAATCTTTTTCGGGGATGGCGAGGCGCGCGGCTAGAGCTTGGGCTAGTTCTACCGTGCTCAGCTCGTTGAGGTTGACAGTTTGGGTTGTTTGTGTAGTTTCAAGCATAATTGGCAATTATAGGGATTTGGCTGCCGTTTCTGAATTTAAAAAATATACTGCATATAATAACAACTTAATTGGAAATCGGTTTTTTTTATTATTGTCAGGTTTGCAGATCGAAATGCCTCAACAGCCGTCAGAGTTAAATCCGGAAGAGCAAGAAAGTGAGTTTGTTCAAGCGATCGCAGCAGTGGAGCGATCGCTTGCGGCAGTCAAAGAACGGTACACTCAAATTCAGGTCGATCGACAGCGCCAAGTCGAACTCGGCCATCGGCGCGAAGAAATCCGCCAGTCGGGACGCCAAAATCCATTGCCGCAACTCAAAAAAGAATTGCGGGAAATTGAGCAAGAATTGGAAACTATCGAATTGAATTTAGAAAGCAGCCTGTTTTCTTGGGGAAGCATAAAACAACCTTTTTGGCAAGCAGTTCGCTTTGGGGGACTCGGCATTTTGATCGGTTGGATTTTGAAATCCTATGCAGGTTGAACAAGGTTGGGATTTTTGATTTTTTTATTTACCGCAGAGGGCGCAGAGGACGCAGAGGAAGAGAAAAGAGAGAAAGATGGTGCAAAATAAATATTAAATAAACAGGAGTGGATATGAAAAATCAACGAATTGCAGCAATTTTGCGCGCAGGTGAACCCGACGAAACTGTAACTGTTCAAGGCTGGGTTCGCACTAAGCGCGAATTGAAAGAATTTGCCTTTGTCGAAGTCAACGATGGTTCGGCGATGGCTAACTTGCAAGTAGTCATAAATTCCGATTTGCCAGACTTTGAAAATGTACTGAAACAACTGAATACAGGTGCATCTCTAGAAGTGTCGGGAGTGCTGGTAGCTTCTCCAGCAAAAGGACAGCGTATTGAGTTGAAAGCCTCACAAGTGCAAGTTTACGGTGATGCAGACCCGCAAACTTATCCGTTGCAAAAAAAGCGGCATTCCTTTGAATTTTTGCGGACAATCGCGCATTTGCGGCCGCGCACAAACACCCACGGTGCTGTCTTTCGAGTCCGCAATGCTTGTTCGGCGGCGGTACACCAATTTTTTCAAGAACGCGGTTTTTTGTGGGTTCATACTCCGATTATTGCTGCTAGCGACTGCGAAGGTGCGGGGGAAATGTTCGCCGTTACCAACTTTGATTTAAAGAATGTGCCGCGCACTGATTCGCAAGATGTTGATTATGCTAAAGACTTTTTTGGAAAGCGCGCCTATTTAACAGTTAGCGGCCAGTTGGAAGCGGAAGTTATGGCGATGGCTTTCGGAAATGTTTACACTTTCGGGCCGACTTTTCGAGCGGAAAATTCTAATACTTCGCGACATTTGGCTGAGTTTTGGATGATTGAACCGGAGATGGCTTTCTGCGATTTGCAGGGAGATATGGATTTGGCTGAGGCGTTTTTAAAGTACATTTTTAAATACGTTTTGGAGCGATGCCCGGAAGATATGGAGTTTTTCAACGAGCGCATTGACAAAACGGTTTTGGCTACTGCTCAAAATATCATTAATAATCAGTTCGAGCGGATTACTTATACGGAGGCGATCGCACTTTTGGAAAAAGCCGACAAAAAGTTTGATTTTCCTGTCAGTTGGGGTTTAGATTTGCAGTCAGAACACGAGCGTTATTTGGCTGAGGATTTGTTTAAAAAGCCGACAATTGTTAGCGATTATCCAGTCGGGATTAAAGCATTTTATATGCGTTTAAACGATGACGAGAAAACCGTGCGAGCAATGGATGTTTTGGCTCCTAATATTGGGGAAATTATCGGCGGTTCGCAGCGGGAAGAAAGGCTGGATGTATTGGAGCGACGCATGGAAGCGCAGGGTATGAATAAGGAGGAATTGTGGTGGTATTTGGATTTGCGCCGCTACGGTACTGTCCCTCACGCTGGGTTTGGTCTGGGATTTGAGCGGTTAGTGCAGTTTATGACGGGAATGGGGAATATTCGGGATGTGATTCCGTTTCCGAGAGCGCCTTTGAGTATTGATTTTTAGTTGAGGATTGTTGGTAGTGAGGACTAAAGTCCGAGCGAGTTTTAGGAGGACTTTAATCATCACTACAAACACCTTCTCTTCCAATCTAAAATCTAAAATCTAAAATCTAAAATCTAAAATCTAAAATGGTATGAGCTAATGGTTCTTAAAATCCCATCGAGTTCCAAAGCACCAACTGTCACCTGGGAAGCCTTACCAGCCGACTTTGTATTACCGGACGATCCCGTGGAAAATATTCAACAACCACCCCTTGCGGCCGCTCTCACCGATGCTCTGGGAGTCGCTGGACTTATTGGGCCGATCGCCCTAATCGGTTCCAATTTTGGACTGGTAGCGACTGTAAACAAGCAGACTGTAGTCAAAGCACCGGATTGGTTTTACGTGCCGCAAGTGCATCGAGTCGCAGAGGGCACCATTCGCCGCAGTTACACGCCGAATCTGGAGGGTGCGCCGGTATCGGTGGTGATGGAGTTTTTGTCTAATGAAGATTACGGGGAACTGTCGGTGCGATCGACTCCTCCCTACGGCAAGCTCTACTTCTACGAACAGATTCTGCAAGTGCCCACCTACGTCACCTACGATCCCTACGAGCCCAAGCTGGAAGTGCGGTATCTGCAAAATGGAGCCTATGAAACGCAGGCTGCTGATGCTGACGGACGGGTGCGGATTCCAGAGTTAGATTTGTGGCTGGGGATTTGGCCGGGGGAACGGCTGGGCCAAACTATCAACTGGCTGCGCTGGTGGGATTCGCAGGGAAATCTGCTGCTGTGGAGCTCGGAACAGGCCCAACAGGAACGCCAGCGGGCCCAACAGGAACGCCAGCGGGCGGATTTATTGGCGGCAAAGTTGCGCGAGTTGGGTGTCGATCCCGATCGGCTGACATGAAATTTCGCCATGTTTGTTAGTCGAGTTTTTCCAGGCGGGCGATCGCTCACTTGCAGTTTACCCAGAATGTTGTTGACGTGAGAGTTTACTGTTTTTGGGCGATCGTCCTGGATGGCGGCAATTTCCCGATCGGTCAAACCTTTTGCAATACCACGCAGGACTTCTGGTTTGCGATCTATCGGTTATTGATATTACATATCTGTGTCATCTGTGGCGATAATCCTATTAGAAATTTGCTCAACTCCCGGATAGAGTTGTTCTAAGAAAGAGATAATACCATCCAACCCCTTTTCTAAAAAATCTTCAGGTATAGGCATATAAATAACGTAATAAGCTATTCGTATTAATACTAAACGCACAATACTTTCAACCCGTTCAAGTAGCCTCTCATATGCAGGAGCATGATTGATCCCTTTATGAATTAGTGGGTTTCTAACTAAAGTGTAGAGATCTTCTATATCTTCACGCATCCACAGTCTGGCTTGCTCGTATGTATAAGCATCGCCTGCTTCAATTAAATTTTCCATGCCCAAGCAGAACATAGAAACTCTGTAGGGGATTAAGTGTATTGCTATTCCGGGAGTGTCTTCAGGCAAAAGAATGGTATCGAGAATAGTCCAGTAAAGTCTAAACCGTTCTGACAATTGTTCGGCAAAATACCCTTGTCTATATAGCTTGATGCAGTGAATTAAATCTTGAGCCAAACTACCGAGACTATCATTGAGTTGAGCTCTGTCTGACACAATCTTAAACAATCTGCTGGGGAGAGAAAACAGCTTTTCAGTCTGCTCAGTCAAATCAAACTCAGTTGTACCTCGCCATCCAGCTAAAAGAACTGTTGATATAGACCAAGGCTGTTGAAGAGCAGGGTCGCTGCTCTTTTTACAAAAACAAACCGTTTTCTTATTACGTTGTCTGTGAAGCTTTATCTGATACTGATAACCAGAGTTCATAAAGAAAAATTGAGACTCTATGGTTTCAAACAGAATAGTGATAGCAGTAGTAGCTGCTTGATATCCATTTCTGGCACTTATATTCGCTATAACAGCACAGGCATCTACTGCGTCAGTCGAAAACATAATAACAGGTTGTCCCATATTTTGTAATGTACTTTGAATAGAGATAGACTCTAAAATTTTGGCTGACAGAAATTTGATTTCGTATAATTCACTAGCAGAATTATTTTGCTCTGGGAAAAAAGCTCTAGGAACATTATCAGAAACTTTTATACCCTCAACAGGTAGATATACAGTCCATGTAGAAATAGGAGGAAACTGACTATCTAAATAATGAAATAATTTTAAGAAGTGTATTGGATTCATTAAAACTTCTTGCAATGAATTTAATTTATGCTCAGATATAATTTTTGTAATGCTACCAAGAAAAAAACGGGAGAACTCCAGCAATACATTGGAGGAGTTACGGGCGAAATACTGGGTTTCAAATTTTTCACTATCAATTTCAATAGATTTTAAAGATGCTATTTCTTCAGCAGCTTTTAGAAATACGTCACGCAGAATAAAACGAAGTTCTTCAAAATTATTGTTTGCTATCACAACCTCAATAATTTTTAAGTAAATTTCTTCAGAATTGGAAATGAGAAACTCAGATGTTGGAATTGGGTTGTAGATTTGTGCTTCGTTTACTAAATTAATATACTGACTTGACCCAATCTCATTTTTCTGAAATTCTTCTGGTATTTCAGTATGTATAGGAATATTGATTATCCTCTTTTGCATCATGCAGAGAAGTGGATAAACAGTATTTTTTACATAAAAATTTAGTTGTTCCTGTGAGGTAATTCCTTTAGCCCGATTAACAGCCAGAGCAATTTCCAGGTTTTCCCTGAATAAATTAACCAATTTGTTCACCACATCTTTGATTATATTCTTTGGAAAAGTTACACTCTCTTTAAAGTAAGATAGCACTAAGATGTTTCTAACTCTTAGGGCTAATTTATAAACAGGCCGTTCACCATAAATATTTAACTCCTGAACATTATTTAAATGGGCTATGTACTCATTTATCAGAGAGGCTTCTGTGCGTCTGGGATGAAGGTTTACTAATATTTTATGGAGCAACTCACTCAGTTCATACTGAACTTTTGAAAGTTTTGGTTCTACTTCACTCTTAATGTAACTTAGATGAGAAAACTTGACTCGCTCCTCTGCTTGGAACGTTTGAATCTCTTCTTCTAACGCTTGTGGAGATGGTTGTAATTTCTCATGTTCTTCAACTTGCTTGTCAGGTTCTGAACCTGGAGAAACCGATTGGCTTTGTGTGAGTGCCTCACAAAAAGGAGAGTTATCTTGTGGAGATCTTCTATACTGCTCTTCTTCCATAAATCTATCAAGAAGCTCCTCTAAAATTTCCGCCGATAGTTCTTGGGGAATTCTATCTAGACATTCACAAATTAGAAGAGAATTTGATAAAGCACCTGCTTCAATATTAAATGTTTTAAAAATTTTATTAAATAAAATTAGGTGACGGCTTGAAGTAATGAAAGTATCGACAATTTTGTTTTTATATTTTTTAAATCCTGAGTGTTCCTTAACATAATTCCAATGCTTATTATCGTATAATAAACGAAGCTGTTCATCTATAGAAGTCTGTTTCTCCTCTATTAACCGTTTCAATAGCCCTGTTATCAAAGCAGATAGAAATTGATTTTGAATTTGATAAATATAATCCTCATAAGGATGCGGATGCCCGGAAGTGAAAGTTATTTTATATTTTGCATTAAGCATGGATGGCTATAATCTTGTATTTAACAAGGTACTTTACATATATTAAACTACTAGAATATTTTTGGTAAAAATAATTTTATTGTTCTAGTTTGTGGGTCGGGGTGGGGCGGGTCACAGATGCTGGACTCAATCGCAACTTTTCAACGCCGCACCCACCGACTGCTGCGTGATGTAAAGCGCTCGCGCCATCCCACTCTCCAAATCAAAAATGCTGATCTAACCAGATTTGAGATTATATAATGCCCGGTTATTGCTGATAATTAGCGCGTGTTTGTAGTGAGGACTAAAGTCCTCTCTCCTTGTCTGAAGAATGACTAAAGTCCTAACTACGAACTTAATTATGCTTATCTAACCGGACATCATATTTTTGCACCATGATTGAGAATCGCCACCAATTCTCGATTAAGTCGCCGAGGGAATTGTGATATCAACAGATTGCACTTTGACTGAAGTTCCCAAGCTCGATAACGGCGGTTGAATAGCCTCCGTATTTCCCACTACTAATGTTACCAGATTCTCCGGTTTCAAGTAAGTCTTGGCTACGCGCTGCACGTCGGCAATTGTTGCTGCTTCGATGCTGCGGCGGTAGCGAAAAATGAAATCTTCGGGATAGCCGTAGTATTCGTAGCGCATTAATCGCGACAAAGTTTGATTGGGGTCTTCAAACTTGAAGATGAAAGAATTTAGGGTGGAATCTTTAGCAAAAGCTAATTCGGCCGGGGTAATTGGTTCGGTGCGGATACGATCGATCTCGGCGCGAATTGCCTGGATAAACGGTACTGTGGCGTCCGATCGCGTTTGGCCTCCAGCGACAAACACCCCCGGATAGTCATATCTCGGACTCCAAGCGGCGTATACTGAATAAGCTAAGCCTTGGCGCGATCGCACGTTATTAAACAAACGACCACCGAAACCGTTGAGAACCCCATTCATCACGTCCAAAGCACCGTAATCTGGACTGCTGAGCATTCCGCCCAAATGTCCTATTTGCACGTAACTTTGACTTAATTGCGGCTGATTTACCAAAAATACGCCGCCCCTATTTGCTGGCGATACGGTTGGTAGTGCAGGCACTTCTGCACTTTGACTCGGTTGCCAGTTGCCGAATTTTTGCTCGACGAGCGATCGCATTTTAGCTGTATCAAAGTCGCCAGAAATACCCAAAATCATATTCTTGGGATGAAAATATTTCTGGTAGAAACTCACCAAATCATCGCGGGAAATATTGGCGAGGGTTTTGTATTCTACCGTGCGCGCGTAAGGACTGCGATCGCCATAAATTAATTTTTGAAACTCGCGGCCGGTAATACCGTCAGGATCGTCATTGCGGCGGGCGATCGCACCTTGAGTTTGATTCTTTGCTAAATCTAACTTTTCCTGAGCAAATATTGGCTCCCGAATCACTTCCGCAAATAAGTCAAACACGGGTTCCACATCTTCAGCTAAAGCACTAAAATTAGCCGTACCAGAAGCAACATCAATCCCAGTTTCTACTGAAGCTGCTCGCTGTTCTAGCAACTGATTTAATTCATCAGCCGTATGCCTGCTCGTGCCGCCAGTTCGCATCACTTCTCCCGTCAAACCTCCCAGCCCAATTTTATCAGCAGGTTCAAAGCGCTCGCCCGTGCGAAATAGCGCCGTTCCCCCGACTAACGGGAGTTCCCGGTCTTCCATCAGATACACCCGAATGCCATTTTTCAGCTCGAAGCGAGTGTATTTAGGCAGTTTAATTTCTGCCAGCGGGGGAAATGTTAACTCGTCGTAGTGTTTGGGTGCCGCCGCAAATGAAGGTAACAAATTAAACGTGCCAAGTGAAACAGTAAAAAAGCAAAGCGATAGCAGAAATAACTTTACTTTTTTCAGTCTCAATTTAGTCCTTTTCATTCTTTCTCCAATGTTTTCTAAGTTGACAATTCGAGGCAGAGCCTCGCCGATATGCGTTCCCAGGCAGAGCCTGGAAACGAGTGTTTATTCCCTCTTTCTTCTTCCCTCTTTTTACCCTGAGCTCAGCAGAAGAGCCTTCTTCCTTTTTCCTTATTCCTTTATTTCATAAGTTGACAATTCGAGGCAGAGCCTCGCGGATATGCGTTCCCAGGCAGAGCCTGGAAACGAGTGTTCCTTCTTCCTTATTCCTTATTACCTCTTCCTTCTTCCTTCTGGTTACAGTGGCAAAAGCTTACCAATCGTGCGATTTTCCGGGCGAAAAGTTGCCTGAGCGACACGCTGAATGTCAGCGGGAGTAACAGCCGCGATCGCATCCAATTCCTTGAACAAATTTCGCCACGAACCGGTGTTTACTTGATAGTCCACCAGCGCAAATGCCATGCCCATATTAGAATTGAGCGATCGCAACAAATCGGCTCTCGCCTGAGTTTTCACTCGCTCCAATTCCAAAGCAGAAACGGGCTCAGTTTTTAGGCGATCGATTTCCTTGCTCAAAGCTGCAGCTACTTCATCAACCGTACGGCCCGGAGCAGTTTGAGCGTAAAATAACATCAAATTCGGATACTTTTCCCCCGGATAACCGCTAAAACCTTGAGCCGCCAGCGCCAATTGCTGTTGTTCTACCAAAGATTTGTAAAGCCGAGAAGTGCGGCCATCGCTGAGCAAAGAACCAATCATTTGATAAATCGCATTGTCGGGATGATTCATCGCCGGCCGGTGGTATCCTTCCAAATACCAAGGTTGAGTTTTTAATTTCAGCGTGACTTCCTGAGTTTGCGTTTGGGGAGGTTCGACAATCTGCAATGCGGGAGGGGCTGGTTTCGCCTTGTAACGGCCGAAATAAATTTGAGCTAGTCGCTTCACCTCCGAAGCTTTCACGTCTCCTACCACCGCCACAGTCAGTTTGCTGGGGACATAGTGAGTCTCGAAAAACTTCTGCACGTCGCTGCGGCTGAGGTTTTTAATGTCTTCAGTGTAGCCAATTACGGGGCGGCGGTAGGGATGAGCAGAGAAAGCTTTGTTGGCAAAAACTTCAACCATTTGTCCGATCGGAGAATTCTCGGTTCGCAGCCTGCGCTCTTCTAAAATTACCTGTTTTTCTTTGTAAAATTCCCGAAATACTGGTTCTAGAAATCGCTCGGATTCCAGCGACATCCACATTTCTAACTTATTAGCTGGAAGGCTGTAAAAATACATTGTGGCGTCGGTGGAAGTAGCGGCATTTAGTCCGACTCCGCCTGCTTGTTCCACTATTTTGCCGAGTTCATTACGCTTGACAAATTGCGAAGCTTCAGCTTCAACTTTGTCAAATTCTGCTTTTAATTGGGCGACTTCTTCAGTTTTGCCGCTGGCCTTGGCTGCTTGCATTTGCTCGAAGAGTTGGTCTTGTTTTTCTAGCAGCGGCTTTTCGGCTTGGTAGTCGGTAGTGCCGATTTTTGGCGTGCCTTTAAAGGCTAAATGTTCGAGATAGTGAGCGACGCCTGTTTGACCGTCGGGTTCGTTTGCGCCGCCGACATCGGCGTGAATCAGAAACGATGCTACGGGCGCTCTGGGCCTTTCGAGTACGATGAATTTCATGCCGTTGTCGAGCTTAAATTCGCTGACTTGGCTGATTACTCGATCGAGCGACGGTTGAACAGAAACTGCTTGGGAGCCGCTAGCGGGGTTGGGGCGGGCAAGGGCGATTTCGGGAGAAATGCCCCACCACAGCAGTACAGCGGCCAGCAGGGAGGCGATGAATCGAGTTTGGCGATCGGGCGATTCCCTACGGGATAGCTTCGCTTCACGGGGTTTTTGGAACTGCGGGGTCATTCGATTTTAGATTTTAGATTTTAGATTTTGGAGTGTCAAACAAAAAAATGTTTGTGCTCGGTGGCCAGAGATTCTTTTCTCAGGATAAAGATTTTTGGAGGCATAAGCGATCTGTTGCGCCGCAGATGTTAGGCTGATACAGCAAATCTCAAAAAGGGTCTGGGGCCCGGCGAGGAGTTTTAAGTTTGGGATAAAAGCCGCGCACAACTTAAAACTTAACATTATTTAGCGCTTCAGTCCCGAACCCGTAGTTCCAAGTCGCAAATTACCGATTGCAAAGCCATGCGAATTTTTAATCAGTCTCCTCCTTCTGAAACAGAAACCAAGAAGCGGATTTTACAAGCCGCTCAGCGGTTGTTTGCCCGCAGCGGATACGACGGCACGACAACTCGCGATTTAGCAGTGGCGGCGGGGGTGGCCGAGGGTACGCTATTTCGGCATTTTGATAATAAAAAAGCGATTTTGATTGAGGTGGCGACGGAAGGATGGGTGGAGTTGCTGACGGATTTGCTGACTGAATTAAGCGAGATGGGCAGTTACAAAGCAGTGGCTCAGGTGATGCGGCGACGGATGCTGAATATCCGCGAGAATAGCGACATGATGCGGGTGTGTTTTTTGGAGGCGCAATTTCACCCGGATTTACGCGACAGAATTCAGTTGGAAGTCATCGGAAAAATGAGCGATGTTGCTGAAGCTTTTTTTGAAACAGCGATGGAAAAAGGAGTTTATCGGCAGATGAATCCGAAGATTGTCGCTCAGGTATTTTTGGGAATGTTTGCAGTCGCGGGTTTCAGTCAAAATACGATTATGGAGCCGAATGCTTCGCCGCAGGAAATGCAGGAAATGGCTGAAGGATTAGCCGATATTTTTTTGAATGGGGTTTTGCTGAAAGATGAATAATTAGGGCAACAGGGAAAAGTTGTTATGGGCAAAATTTTGCACTATTCTATTCGGTCGCTAACCCAGGAAGACGAGCCTTTTCTCTGGAAAATGCTGTATGAAGCGGCGCACATGGCAGAAGAAGGTGAATCAACGGTGCAAGCTGTTGTCAATCATCCTTTAATTGCGAAATATGTCCAGAATTGGGGACGTGCAAACGATTTGGGCTTCGCAGCAATCGAATTGAACGGGAGCCAGCCAGTAGGAGCCGCCTGGCTGCGTTTGTTTACAGGGGATGACAAGGGGTTTGGCTGGGTTGATGATACTATCCCGGAATTGGCGATCGCGGTTCTTCCAGAATATACAAATCAGGGTGTAGGAACGCAGTTGCTCGATCGTTTGTTGTCAGCAGCAAAAGTCTCTTATCGATCGGTATCCCTGAGTGTCAGAAGCTCGAATCGAGCCGTGAGTTTGTACGAGCGATCGGGATTTAAAATAATTGACGGAAGCGAGACAATCAACCGCACAGGAGGGACATCATTCACCATGAAAGTGGATTTTGATTAAGTCAATTATTACTCTATAAATTCGTACATTTGCTGTACCCAATTCTCGCGATTCTGCTGCCATTCATCTGTCACAACTTCCCAAGTTGTATTGCTTTCAAGTTCCAGCAATAGACTTGATACTTCTTCCAGCGTCGATGCTATATGACATTCTTCTACCCAACTTTCACGGATCATTTTCCAGAGACTTTGTACCGCGTCTCGCTGAAAATTTGATTCTAATTCAACTAGCAATTTTGCTAAATGTTTTTCGTCAATTGCTGCTGACACCTCGCTCATCCAACAGTTGCGACGTTCTTTCCATTCTTCCGTCACTGCGTCCCCGTTTAGGTGGGCTTGAAACTCTAACAGTAATTGGTTTAGTTCTACCATATTAAATTTTGTCTTGTTTGCAGTTTGTGCTATTCTTGTACAAATTTTAGTAATTTAGACTGTGGGTTTTTTATAATGAGATATGTGGCTGAGGCTTTATTTGGAAACGGCGATGGAAAAACAAGTTTATCCAAAGACGAATCCGAAAATTGTCGCTCAGGTATTTGTGGGAATGTTTGCAGTCGCGCCCTTCAGTCAAAATACGATTATGAAGCCGAATGCTTCTCGGCAGCAAATGCAGGAAATGGCTGAAGGACTCGCTGATATTTTTCTGAATGGGGTTTGGCAGAAAGATGAATCATTAGTCATTAGTCATGAGGAAATTTTAGAGCCTGAAAACGCAATATCTACAGGCTCTGGCTCCTCGACACTACTCGTTAAACTTGTGCATTTGCTGTACCCAATTATCGCGATTCTGCTGCCATTCATCAGCCATAGCTTCCGAATTTATATGGGTTTCTAGTTCCAGCAATAAACTTGATACTTCTTGAACAATCGATGCTGCCAGACATTCTTCTACCCAACGGTTCCGACGTTCTTCCCACTGAATATCCACCGATTTACCCTGCAAGTTAGATTGCCATTCAACTAGCAATTCTGCTAGATATGTCAGGTTAACTGATGCTGCCACATCGCTCACCCAACTTGGGCGACGCTCTTTCCATTCTTTTTTCACTCCTTCCGATTTGAGGTTGCTTTCAAGCTCTAACACTAACTGATTTAGTTCTACCATCTTAAATGTTGGATTTTTTGTAGTTTGTGCTACAATTATACCAAAATTTTCACTAAACAGAGTGTTAATTTTTTTTTAAGATTGCGGTCGTAGTGAAACTACAGAATAGATAACTGAATAATGAGCGATGAATTCACTTTAGATATGCTAGACATTCCCAGCGGTTGGAGTCGAGGCGAAGGGGACTGGACAGGAGTGGCGGCGACTCTTGCTAGAGGGGAAACTGTCGAAGTAATTCAAGAAGTTGGTTCTACTTTGTGGCAAAACAGTCTGCCAGAAAAACATTCTTTGTATTGGGAGGGTGAAAATCTATCCACTATCAAAGCCAGAATTTGGATTAGTTTCACGCAGAGAAGATTTTCGCCGGAATCTGCTTTGCCAAAAGTTCAGTGGCATCCGAGAGTGTTGTGGTTAGGGATAGGTTGCGAACGCGGCACAGCGCGAGAATTAATCGAAACAGCGATTAAACAAGTATGTCGCGGTTATCATTTAGCGGAAAGTGCGATCGCAGGTATTGCAACAATAAACACTAAAGCAGGTGAAGTCGGCTTGTTAGAACTTTGTCAAGAGCGAAATTGGCCGTTAAAAACCTTTGCGGCTGAAATTTTAAGTTCCGTAGAAGTCCCCAATCCTTCTAATATTGCAGCAAAAGCAGTCGGGACGCCCAGCGTAGCAGAAGCTGCGGCACTTTGTGCGATTGAAGAAATTTTAACTGCAGATGAACACAAAGATATGCAGATATCCATCCACCATCTGCGTTCATCTGCGTTTATCTGCGGTTCAAATCCCCTCTTAGTTCCTAAAAAAATATTTCGCAGCAAAAATCCCCCCCTTTCACAAGGAGGGGTTAGGGCGGGTTCTGCGGTAACAGTAGCGGTTGCAGTTTGCCCCATCGAGTATCTGGGATAATGATAATGTATTACTGAGACAAAGTATTGGCATTCACAAATCGACCAATCAACCCAGAAACAAATGACAACACAATGGAGCCCAACAAAGCTGGCCAAAAACCGTTAACCGCAAAGCCGATATTGAACGCACCCGCCAACCACGAAGCCAGGGAAAGCGAAATTGCATTCACAACGAATAAAAACAAACCTAAAGTAATAATGGTCAAAGGCAGCGTCAGCAATGTAAGAATCGGTCTGACAACCGCGTTCACCAATCCGATAACAACAGCAGCCACCATCGCAGCCGGAAAGCTAACCACCGAAATACCTGGTACAATGTTAGCGGTAATGATCAGCGAAACTGCTGCTACTATCCAAGTTAAGAAAAAACTTAGCATATCTTTTTTTCCATCTCCATCACTATTAATTAAGATTGTACCTGTTTAGTCGATCGACCAAAGTTCGGGATACACTACGAAATACCCACCTTGCGAGAATATCAGACTTATGAAACTTCGGCAACTAGCAGCATTCCTTTTGGCGCTAACTATCTTCATCCTGCCGCGTCCAGCCCTGGCTCAATCTAAATATTACGCTCCGCCGTTGTCCTTTAGCAACGCCGAACTGACAAGACGCGATTTTTCGGGTCAAATGCTGCGCGCCGCTGAGTTTTCTAACGCTAATATGGATTTGACTAATTTTTCTAATGCCGATTTGCGGGGAGCAATTATGAGCGCTTCGGTGATGACTCAGGCGAATTTGCACGGAGCCAATTTAACTAATGCAATGATTGATCAAGTTAAATTTACTAATGCCGATTTAAGTGATGCAATTTTAGCCGAAACAATTTTGCTGCGTTCTACTTTTGAGGGTGTAGATATCACCGGCGCTGATTTTACAGACGCAATTATGGACGGCTCACAAGTTAAAGAATTGTGCACAAAAGCCAGCGGTATTAATTCTCAAACAGGGATTTCTACTCGTGATTCCTTGGGATGTCGCTAATTTATTTTACAATCCCATAATTTCAATTTCGGCAACGGGCATCTTGCCTGTTCCGGTCTAGAAGCCCACCCCACAATCAATAAATACAATAAATAAATTTGTTTGTGGAACGGGCATCTTGCCTGTTCCGGGCTAGAAGCCCACCCCACAATCAATAAATACAACAAATAAATTTGTTTGTGGAACGGGCACTCAGGCTTCTGACAGCCTAAACCAAATTTACTAAGGCTTTGCTTTTTTCTGAGCAGCCGCATAATGCTCACTCATTAACTGATTAACTTCTGGATTGTAAATCCGCAGATAATTCCAGTAATTCTCAAACACCGATTTTACGTATCCTTTCGTTTCAGGAAAGGGAATCTTTTCCGCAAAAGCATCCGGGTCATTAAAATTAAACCTCTTCAACCAATCTGATACTGCATTTGGCCCGGCATTATAACTCGCCACAGCTAACATCGAGTTATTCTTGTACTCGTCGTGAGTGTGATCCAAATACCACGTACCGAGTTTAACGTTGTCGTCGACATTCTCCAATGAATACTTTTTGAGGCTGATTTGAGCGGCAACCCAAGCTGCTGTTTCCGGCATTACTTGCATTAAACCTGTGGCGCCAACTGATGATTTGATTGCGGGCATAAACCGCGATTCTTGCCGGATTAATGCTGTTACTAATACGGGATTTATTTTGCGTTCTTGCGACCATTTGACAATGGTTTCTAAGTAAGGAAAAGGATAAAGTGCTTGCCAATAAATCGGTTGCTGTCTGAGTTCGAGGTATTGGGTTCTATCATCTGGTTTATCGCGCTGCCGCAAACTCCCAACCATCCACAAACCGTCTAAATTGTCTCCGACTCCTACTCGCATTAAACCGTCGGTAAACTGTTCGGCAATACTTGGTTCTACGCGATCGATAAATTCTATTTGCCACAGCGTCCAGGCATCTCTATCTTGACCTAATTGATAGAGTTCTTTCAACGCAGGAGAACCCGCAGTTGGTTCGGGGCGCTGAGGGGGCCGCACTACATTGGGAGACAAATCTCGGACTGTGGTAAAGTCGCCGACTGGCCAGCCAAGAAGTACAGCCGATCGCCACGCAAAATATGATTCTGGATAGCGTAAGATCGTGTAGTCAAATGCAGTCTTGGCGTCTTGTTGCCGACCGAGTTGCTGTGCCCATTTCCCGACCCAAAATGCGGCTTCGGGAGCTTGTTCGCTGTCGGGATTGTGGGTGGTTAATTCTCTTGCCCACTGCCAAGCTGATTTTAAATCTCCGCCTTTGGCAAACTGCTGGGCGATCGTCCACCGCAATTCACCTGCTTTATCAGAATTATTGTATTTTGTCAAGAGCAACTTGCGGGTATCTGAGGCGGGCTGACCGCTGCGTGCTTTGTCGAGAATTTGCGATTTATCTAACAAAGCTTCGGGGGCATAATTGGGAAATTTGCTAATAACTCGATCGAGCAAAACGATCGCTTCTTTCGGTTCGCTCAGCCGCGATAGCCGAATTAAACCCAAACCAGTATCTTCGGCATCGGGAAACTCGCGCACTAATTCTTGATAGGCAATTCTCGATTCCGGGATTTTTCCGTCGAGCCACAAACCGCGAGCTTTGCGGTAAAGATTTTTGGCGTTGCGGGGAGCTTTCCCGTAAGCAATAGCTCCTTTGCCGTAATCTTGTTTTTCCCAATAGCCAAAGGCAATTTCTTCCCAATCTTCCGGTTTCAAAGCGGCGCTGTTTCGCTGCACCAGTTGTTCCAAAATTGTCCCGTAATCTTTGACATAATGACCGTGTTTTGCTACGAGCTGCATCAACTGCGGCTGATTGGGATTTTCTTTTAACTTGCGGAGGGCAATTTCTACGCTGCGGGGATGACCAGGAAATTCAGTAATTGCCTGTTGCCAATATTCCGGTTTTGACTTGCCTAAAACATATAAAGCTTCTGCTGCTACGGGGTCGCTCGGATAGTTTTTGAGCAGTTCCTGCCAAGCTTTTTGGGCTTTGCCTTTGTCGCCGCTCAATTGGTAAGCTTGCGCCCTTTTTAGGGCAATGTGAGCAGCTAAAACCGGATATTCTTGCTCTAATTTGTCCAATAATTTTAATGCTTTGGCGGCATTTCCTTGCTGGATTAAATCGCTGGCAAGCAGGTAGCGGGCGCGGCTTTGAGGGGAGATTTCCTGCTGCGGGTTCGTACTTGCAGACTGACTGGTTGCGAGTTCAACTAATTTCGCCGATCGCTCGCTCGGTGACAGCGACACCAGCATCTTGACTTCCGATTCGGAATTCGCTGCATTCAGGGGCTGCTGAGCCTTCTGGACCGAGCCAAAACCCATCCATTTCATCGCAGCAACCAAAGAGCCGATCGCAATAACGCAAACTGAAACGCTGATTAAAACAGAAAATCTGGCCCGGCGTCGTTTTAGCATGGGAAAATTTAAGAGAATAACAATAGATAACCGATCGTTTGTCAAAAGCCATCAGAGGCAGGATGGGTGTTCCACGCCATCACAGGCAGGAGACCTGTTTAACGAGAAATAAATGTTAAGAGTGGGGCAAAAACGGACAGCCGACCCCCAAACAGATGATTGAGATTGGTGGAAGATCCGATCGCAGGCGGACTTGGCTGATATAGTAGCAGAATTTATTTTGATGTGGAGCGGAAAATTTGTGCGATCGATCTATTTGCCCGCACAAAGGAAAAACCACAAACCACCAAGTACAAAGTACAATCTAAAATCTAAAATCTAAAGTGTAAATCAAAACATGGAATTTCTAGTCACCGATACGCCCCGCTCTGTTTGGACCGGAGACGCCTTGGCAGTTGGTCTATTTGAGGACGCCCTGGAACTCACCGGCGATCTGGCACAATTAGATGAAAAGCTTGCAGGCACTTTGAAAGAGCTGCTACTGGAAGTAGATTTTAAGGGCAAAGTGGGTACGAGCGCCATCACCCGCGTCGGCGGCAATAATCCCATTCGCAAAATTGCGATCGTGGGTTTGGGCAAAACAGAGGACTTAAAATTAGACACGGTGCGGCAAGCTGCGGGCGTTTGCGCCAAGTTAGCCAAAAAAGAGAAATGCAAAACTCTCGGAATTAGCTTTCCGGTGTGGAAAAACGCGCCGGATGTTACAGCAAGCGCGATCGCCGAAGGTGTAGAACTCTCCCTAAATCAAGACAACCGTTTCAAATCGGAACCTGAAGACAAAAGCCCGCAAATCGAACAAATTCATTTGCTCGGTTTTGCCGGTACCGAAAGTGCGATCGCCCGCGCCCGCCAAATCACTGCCGGAGTCATTTTAGCACGGGAATTAGTCGCAGCGCCGGCAAATTTTGTCACCCCGATTACCATGGCAGAAACTGCTCAAAGTCTGGCTGCAGAATGCGGTTTAGAATTAGAAATACTGGAGCGAGAAGACTGTGAAAAACTAGGAATGGGAGCCTTTCTGGGCGTAGCCCTAGCATCGGATTTACCACCCAAATTCATCCATTTAACTTACAAACCAGAAGGCACACCGCGCCGCAAAATAGCAATTGTGGGTAAAGGATTGACCTTTGATTCCGGCGGTTTGAACATCAAAGGTGCGGGCAGCGGCATTGAAATGATGAAAATAGATATGGGCGGCGCTGCGGCTACTTTGGGAGCGGCAAAGGCGATCGGACACATCAAACCAGATGTGGAAGTTCACTTTATCAGCGCCGTCACTGAAAACATGATCAGCGGCCGTGCCATGCGCCCTGGAGACATCCTTACAGCTTCCAACGGCAAAACAATTGAAGTCAACAATACCGACGCTGAAGGTCGTTTAACCCTGGCTGATGCTTTGGTATTTGCTGATAAATTGGGAGTTGACGCAATTGTCGATTTAGCAACTCTAACCGGCGCCTGCGTAATTGCTTTAGGTGACGATATCGCGGGTTTGTGGAGTCCTCAAGATAGCGTCGCCGCCGAAATAGTCGCCGCCTCAGAATTGGCAGGCGAAAAATTTTGGCGAATGCCGATGGAAGAGAAGTATTTTGAGGGCTTGAAAGCATTGCACGCCGACATGAAAAATACTGGCCCACGCCCCGGCGGTTCGATTACGGCGGCGCTATTTTTGAAGCAGTTTGTAAAGGATACTGCATGGGCGCATTTAGATATTGCCGGCCCGGTTTGGACTGACAAAGAAAATGGTTACAATGGCCCTGGGGCTACCGGTTTTGGAGTTCGGACTTTGGTGCAGTGGGCCCTGGGCGGCGCTTAATTGTGGATTTCCAGCCCAAAAATTGAGATTTTCTCTGCCTTAAAAGTCTGTTAGTCCATCTGTGAGCCAGGGGTTAAAAACCCCTGGCTCACTGCTTAAGTAATCTAAAAGAAAATTTAATACCGATCATTAACAATTTAAATGTTTCTGAATCAAGAGCTAGGCGAACCTATTTATTCCGTTACAGGGAGCAACTTAAGCGTTGCTAGCCGTGAGGCTCACCATTGCTCATACTTGGGAAAATCTTCCTTCCCATGGCCCCACCTCCACAGTTTTGACATTTCCTGAAAAAATAGCTGTTTCATAAAAAATGAAAAAAGTATATAATTATGTAAATATTTCACTAGCCGAAATCAAATAATTAGATTTGATCGGATTTGCATTGGTACAGATAATTTTTTTCTTGAACTTTATGCAAGAACAATTAACAATTTTTTTTTCCACACTTGCTGTATCTTCTACACTCGCCTGCAAGGTGGTGCCGGAGTTGCGATTGTACGCTGTTTTTGACTCGCTGACGGCACTGGCTTATTGCTCGATCGCCCTATCTTTAGTTTATTTTACCCGCCAAGGTTCTCACCGTAAGATTTTCCGGGTGTTTGCCGTTGTTTTTTTTGCCTGGGGCGCGGCTAAATTGACGGAAGTTTGGACGCTTTGGCATTCCATATATTGGCTGTCGGTAACTCTCAAAGCTACAAGTGCTTTGATTTCTTGGCTTTTAGCCGCAGTCGCCCTCGCCCTGATGCCGAAAGCACTTGCCGAGTCGGGTTTTAATCAAAGAGAAAAATTTCAACAACAGTCGTTAAAACAGGTAGAAGAAAATCAGCACCAGCATGATATCGAGAAAGGAGAATTGGCGAAAGAATTGATCGATTTTTACGCTTCAGATACTATTGTCGATCGCGCTTTAGCTCTCAATTCGCTTAATGAACAGTTAGAAAAAGAAATTGCCGATCGCCAGCGAGTTGAAGAAAAGTTGCAACTGACTCAGTTTGCGATCGACCGATCGGCAGATGCGATATTCTGGATCGGGCCCGACGGTAAATTTTTGTACGTCAACGATGCTGCTTGCACTTCATTGGGATATTCTGCCACTGAATTGCTCTCAATGACCGTGCACGACATCAATCCAGATTTTCCCCAAACTGCTTGGAGTTTGCACTGGAAAGTCTTAAAACGTTGCGGTTCGGTTAATATTGAAGTTCACCACATCACTAAGTACGGTCGCATTTTTCCGGTAGAAATTACGATCGACCATTTGGAATTTAACGGCAAAGAATATCAGTGCGCGTTTGCTCGTGACATTAGCGAACGCAAGCGGATTGAGGCCGCTTTGCGAGAAAGGGAAGAAGAGTTTAGGTCATTAGTTTCTAGCATTCCCGGTGCGGTTTACCGGTGCAGTGCTGCTGGGCGATCGAGCCTAACTTTTATCAGCAGTGGCATAGAAGCTATTTCCGGCTATCCTGCCGCTAACTTTATGCAAAAACCGGTGCAGGCTTTTCCGAGTATAGTTCATCCCGATGACGCTGAGCAGATCGAGACAATTATCGATCGGGCTATTAAGACAAAACAACCTTACATCATCGAATATCGCCTAATTCACTGCGACGGAAATGTGCGGTGGGTTACAGAGAAAGGTCAAGCCCTTTTCAACGCAGCCGATGAAGTTTTATCTCTCAACGGCGCCATTTTTGACATAACAGAACGCAAAGCAGCGGAGGATGCTTTACGGCTCTCGGAGGCGATCGCCAACAACAGAGCCCAGCAGCTAGAAATCGCTCTCAAAGAACTTCGAGAAACTCAAGCTCACCTAATTCATACCGAAAAAATGTCAAGTCTCGGTCAAATGGTAGCTGGAGTAGCTCACGAAATTAATAACCCTGTCAGTTTTATCTACGGCAATATTTCCTACGCCAGCCAATATATCCGAGACTTGTTGCAGCTTGTGGAACTTTACCAAAAACACTATCCTCAGCCCGTGGTAGAAGTTCAAGAATGTATTGACAAGATCGATTTAGAATTTCTGAGAGAAGATTTACTAAAAATATTATCTTCGATGAAAATGGGAGCAGATCGCATTCGCGAAATAGTTCTGAGCTTGCGAAATTTCTCGCGTTTAGACGACTCGGTTAAAAAACCTACCAACCTTCACGAAGGCATAGATAATACCCTCTTAATATTGCACAACAAACTCCGAGCCAGAGGCGACTACCCAGAAATAAAAATAATCAAAGATTACGGTCAACTCCCTTTAATAGAATGTTATGCAGGTCAGCTCAATCAGGTATTTATGAATCTCCTTAGCAACAGTATTGACGCATTGGAAGATGCTTGCAACCAAAAAAGGCGATCTGCGGCGGTCGGCGACGATTGGAAACCAACTATTAGCATTCGTACAGAAGCCCTAAACGAAAATAGTATTTGCATCCGCATTGCCGATAATGCGATCGGCATGACAGAAGACGTGCGTAGCCGATTATTTGACCCGTTTTTCACGACAAAACCGATGGGAAAAGGCACTGGTTTGGGGTTAGCCATCAGTTACCGAATTGTCGCCGAAAAACACGCCGGAGCCTTGAGCTGCCGTTCCACCGTAGGAGAAGGTACGGAATTTGCGATCGAGATTCCTTTATAAATTAGTGCAACGGAAGTATCAATAATTTGGCAGAAGTTATCGCTCACTATAAATTGTAAAGTGGGGTGTAAAAAACTTTCAATTTTCAAGAAAAATCCCAAAATAGGCTATAAATTAGCCAGCTAATGCTCAACATGGCAGTGAAATTATAAATTCTGTACCGCGACCTAAAGTTGAGTAGACTTCGAGCATACCAAAGTGTTGCTCAACTACAATCAACCGTGCGATCGCCAATCCTAATCCCGTTCCTTTCCCTACCGCTTTCGTCGTAAACAAATGATCGAATATTTTCTCTTTGACTGATTCACTCATACCATTTCCATTATCAGTAATGGTAATTTTCACCTGGTTATCTTCTAGTGAGGTTGTAATTGTAATGCGGTTGGGATTTGCCTGAATTTCCGCAAAACTTCGACCAGTATTTGATTCATCTAACGCATCGATCGCATTGGCTAGAATGTTCATAAACACCTGGTTAAGCTGTCCCGGGAAGCATTCGATCGCCGGAATATTGCCGTAGTCTTTCACTACTTCAATGGCGGGTCGCTCATCGTTCGCTTTCAATCGATATTTGAGAATTAAGAGCGTACTATCTATGCCCTCGTGGATGTTGAAGGGCGCTTTATAGTCTTTGTCAGCTCTAGAAAAGGTGCGGAGCGAAGTGCTGATACTTTTAATGCGATCGCATCCCAGTTTCATGGAGTCAACCATTTTAGGCCAGTCTTCGATGATATAGTCTAAATCGATATCTTCGGCATGGTCTGCAAGCTCTGTTTCTGAGGCGCGATCGCGATAGAGATTGAGATGCTCCACTAAGTCTTGCACCGTTTGCTGGGTTTCATTCAAATTGCCCCAAATAAAGCCCACGGGGTTATTAATTTCATGAGCAACACCTGCTACCAGATTTCCCAGTGATGCCATTTTTTCGCTTTGCACCATTTGCAGTTGGGTGTTCTGCAAATCTGCCAGAGTCTGTTCGAGTTCCTGTGATTTTTGAATCACCGCTGCTTCTGCTTGCTTGCGATCGGTAATATCAATCAGCATTCCATCCCAAACGATTTCTCCGTCTTCTCTACGTTCTGGCTGAGAAGCGGCTTTCACCCATTTCACATTCCCATTGGGAGTAATAATCCGCCACTCATGTTGAAATTGGGTGATCGTTTGAGCGGACTCGATAACTGCCCGAAACGTCTCTGCTCGATCGTCGGGATGTTCAAAATCGCGTAGGCTGTATTTTCCTAGCATCACATCCTCTGCCGCCACTTCATAGAGTGTTTGACATCCAGAACTGACGTAGGGCACTGAAGCAGAACCATCGGCTTGAATCCGAATCTGATAAATCAAGCCAGGTACGTTATTGGCAAGTTTCTGAAAGCGGGCTTCACTATTCTTTAACTCTTCCAGAGACTGTTCTAGCTGTTGAGCATAGTTCTGCGATCGCTCGTAAAGTCGAGCATTTTCTAAGGAAATCGCCGCTTGAGCGCAAAGTAAGTTAAGTAGTTCAACGCGATCGCTCGTGAACGCCCCCGTTGCTAAATTATTCTCTAGATATAAAATGCCCATCAACTTACCTTGATGCAAAATCGGGCTACACAAGATACTCTTCGGCTGCTGACGCATGATATACGGGTCATTGGCTAAAGTAGGATCGGCACTGGCATCAAGTAGCACAACAGTCTGCCTGTCACGCTTGACTTTGTAAATCAGCTTCAGGGGAATTTCTTGACTCTCTTCAACCAGAAGGCGCTGCAACACGACTGGCTCTTTCCCTACAGTAATTGACCCTTTGATCAGCAGGCGCGAGTCTCGCAACAGCATTAACACGCATTTATCGGCTCCAGCATTTTCGATGACGATCGAAAGTAACGATGAAAGTAGTTTTTCCAGTTCGATTTCACCGGAAATAGCATGAGAAGCTTTGAGGATGGCACAGATGTCGAGGGAATTGGAGACACTGAAGGAGGAAGTGGTGGAGGTGACGGTTCCTACTGCAAAGACGGTTTCGTTGACCGAGAGGGCAGAGTGAGCTTGCCCAAGGATAGCAGCCAGCAGTTGCGGGTAGCGACGTTCTACGTCTGCAACTTTGGCTTTGGCTCCCCAGCGAGCATAGCCGTAGTAGGCTTGGGTCATGTATTCCTGGGCGATGCGCTCTTTGTTCCATTCCAGATAGAACTTAGCACTTAGTTCATTGCCTAAAGCTGCTTCGTGGATGAATTGGTGTTCTTGAGCCAGCGCGATCGCCCGATCGTAATGCTCAATGGCAGCGGCTTTGTCACCCAACACCCGATATCGCTCTGCTTCCACCAGATGCCATTTGTGCAAGTGATTCATCGGGGCATTGTGCGCCGATTGGTGCAGAGCCGCTTGATGGGTAGCAACCACAGTCAGCCGTTCAGCTTGCTCTGGTTCTGACCCGGTGGGGAAGAGTGCCAGATGCGTCAGCGCCGCATAGAAATGGAAAATGGGAATAAAAACCGTTCCCGATAGTACCATCCAACAGGGCTTGAGTTTGATGAGGATATCGAGAGCAGCCGGATAATTGCCGCATGAGTAGGCAAGCAGCAGTTTGAAGATGTAGACAACGACAATCATCATGAGTTCGTTATCCTGCTGGTGCTTGGGCAGCATCACGGTTTCATCATAGGCAGTACCAATTAGGCGATCGGGCTGGCTCACCGTTTCTCGCAAATTCTTTACCGTTTGCCACGTCATGTCCAAAAGAAAACCCGCCGAATCATTGTTCATCTGAGCCATAGCAGCACTGTAAGCTGCTAATTCGGGTTCCAACAGGTCTAGCTCTACACCTGCGAAAAAAGCCAGATGGGAGTAGCTTCCTATGTCGTAGCCGGCACTGAGCAGATTACCTGTTTCCATACCTGCCTTGTAACTCTCTTTCAACGTCACAAGTGCTGCCCGCAACGCTTCTTGGTGAGGTTGAATGAAAAACCCAAACATCCCCAAAGTGATGCACTTCATACTTTGAGTAGTCACCTGCTCCAGCATTGAGAGTGCTAATCGACCAAACTTATAGCCAGTTTCGACTTCGCCGAAAAAGGCACACAGTACCATGCTGTGAACCACATAGCCGATCGTTGAAGCGGGGGCATTACCAAACTCCAGGGATAACCGCACCATCGTCGCGCCCAACAGAGGCAGCAATGCCGGCATCCCCTGGTACACGGGTGAAAATAACCTTCCTAACAGTTGGATGGCGGCTTGAGCATTGGGGTCGCTCATCGCGGGCAAATCAACCAGTTCGGCAATTTCTCTGCCCTGGAGTTGCTCCTTGAGCTGCTGTAAAGCACTGCCAATCCTGGCTGAGTCTGCTTCTGTCGGGAACTCTACCCCCAATTGCTTCAACGCCTCTGCACCGACTGCGATCGCCTGCAATGTTTGGTTGCGAGCCGTGTGTGCTGCGATTTGAATTTCGTAGATTTTCACTGTGTGGAGAATCGTCTGTGCCTGCTGCAAGACGAATGTGGCAAGCTGCTCCATGCCCTCAAAGTCACTATTCAAGTAACTGGCTTCGGCGGCGGCTACATACAGATTGAGCGTCAATTCGTACTGAGTTTCCCAGCAGTCTGGCGAAAGTAACTCCAACCCGCTTTGCAAATAAACCTTTGCCGCAGCATAAGCGGTCGCACTTCTGGCCTTAGTTCCCGCTTTCAAGTTCAGTTGTGCTAGAGCTTGCCGTTCCTCCGGTGGCGCGATTAACTCAATGGCTAAATTTAAATGCCCGACAATATCAAACAGCTTGTCTTCTCGGTCTATTTCTGAGAGCTTTTGCTGGAGCAATTGTCCAATTTGCAGGTGGGTTGCTTGTTTGTTGTCAGCGGGAATTAAAGAATAGGCGGCTTGCTGGACGCGATCATGCAAAAATCGATAGGTGGGATTAACCGTATCCTCTGCCTCAGACTGTCCCGCACCCTGAAAAAACTTGTAAATCTGACTCGTGGGTAAAATCAAGCCTTCCTGCAAGGCTTTCCACAATGCTGTTGCGGCATCGGTTGGCGATCGTTGTGAAACGATCGCCAATGTTTCCAGATCGAACTGTGCCCCCACACAAGCAGCTAGCTTCAGTATCTCTTGAGTGGCTTCTGGCAACTTTTGTAATTGCAGCGCCATGAACTCCACCACATCCGAAGTGAGCCAGAGCGATCGCACTGCTACCATATCGCACTGCCAGTGTCCGACTTGCAGATCGTAGGCAATGTAGCCCTCCTGATGCAGGGTTTTGAGAAACTGCGTGGCAAAGAAAGGGTTGCCTTTGGTTTTTTGATAGATTAACTCTGTCAGCGGTTGCGCTAGAACTGTGGAACAACTGAGGGTGTCGGCAACCAAACGATTGATGTGAGATTGACTTAACGGGGTGAGGGTAAGGGTGCTGATAGTTGCTGAGTCTTTCTTCATCTCTTCCAATGTCAGCATTAGTGGATGAGCGGGGAAGACTTCATTATCTCGGTATGCCCCGATCGTTAGCAGATAGCCCACCTCGCTTTGACTCAGCAACACTTGCATCAAGCTCAATGAGGCTGAATCTGCCCACTGCAAGTCATCGAGGAACATCACTAAAGGATGTTCTGCTTTAGCGAATACGGCAATGAATTTCTGGAATAGCAAGTTGAAGCGGTTCTGGGCGGCACTACCTGAAAGTTCAGGGGCAGCAGGTTGTTTGCCGATAATCTGTTCGAGTTCGGGAATGACTTCAATTAGGACTTGCCCGTTCTCACCCAAAGCTGAGAGGATTTTGTCTTTCCACTGCGCCACCTGAGTATCACTTTCACTCAATAGTTGTCCCATCAAGTCCTGGAAGGTTTGCACAAAGGCACTCAACGGGATGTTGCGGTTGAACTGGTCATATTTACCTTTGATGAAGTAGCCGCGTTGCCGCACAATGGGTTTATGAACTTCGTTGACGACGACGGTTTTGCCAATTCCAGAAAAACCTGCCACTAGCATCATTTCTGTTGCGCCTAAGCTGACTCTTTTAAAGGCTTGGAGCAGGGTTGCTGCGTCGGTTTCTCGTCCGTAGAGTTTGTCGGGGATGATGAAGCGATCGCTCCTATCCCGTTGTGCAATTTTAAAGCTCTGAATTTTCTCAGTTTTTTGTAGTTGATGTAAACATTTTTTTAAATCATATTTCAGTCCTAATGCACTTTGATATCTATCTTCGGCGTTTTTTGCCATCAATTTACTGACAATCTCTGAGACTACCGAGGGGAGTTGTGGGTTATTTTCATGTACTAATAGTGCTGCTTTGGCAATATGACAATGTACCAACTCCATTGGGTCATTTGATTCAAATGGTAATTTCCCTGTGAGTAATTCGTAGAAAGTCACACCCAAAGAATAAAAGTCTGTCCGGTAGTCAATCCCCCGATTCATTCGACCAGTTTGTTCTGGGGAAATATAAGCAAGTGTCCCTTCTAATACATTGGGATTTATCAAAGTTTGTGTTTCTCTTGGAAGTAAAGACGCAATACTAAAGTCAATTAATTTGACTTGTTTGGTTTCGGGATTAATTAAGATATTGCTGGGCTTTATGTCTTTGTGAATGATGCGCTTTCGGTAGAGAATATCTAAGGTATTGCAAAGAGCGAGCGCGATTTCCAAAAACTCTCTCAAAGATAGTGCGTTTTTCCCTTTAATCGCCCATTCCTGAAGCGAAATTCCCCCAAAGTCTTCCATGACTAATGCATAGCCATTTCGAGAGGGTTCGAGACTATACGTTTGAATAATTCCCGGTTGACAAAGGTTTTTAGCAATGGTATATTGATTGCGAAATTGCACCAGCTCGCTAAAGGTGGGATACTCGTTTTTCAGCAGTTTGATAACGACAGGTAATCGGTCACTGGTACGGATGGCCCGATAAACTAAGGTGCGACTTCCTGAATAAACTGTTTGGAGAATTTGATAGTTAGGAATTTGAATGCTTGTGTTTGGGTTGCGGTTTTGGTGAGAGTTATTCATGGTTGTTGTTATTTAATAATTGGTGGTTAACGAGCGGTTAAATGAGTCTGAAGAAGATAAAAAAATTGATAAAAAATTTAACTTTTTTGTTAGGCATTAGTGGGTAAGGTGATGATAAATTCTGTTCCGGCTCCCAGTCGAGAGTTGATGTGAATAGAACCGCTATGTTTTTCTACAACGATTTGACGTGCGATCGCCAATCCTAAACCCGTTCCTTTGCCCACTGCTTTCGTCGTCAATAAATGATCCAATATCTTTTGTTTGACCTCCCAACGGGCGTAGCAGTAAGAAGCTACTTTAGGCTCTAATATAGTTGATAGGAATCTCGATCGCTAACTCTGTACCATCTCCAACTCGAGAATTACACGTTAATTTACCGCCATGTTTTTTGACAATACCATAGCTAACCGATAAACCCAAACCTGTACCGCTACCCACTGGTTTAGTTGTAAAAAATGGATCGAATATTCGGGATTGAATATTCGCCGGGATACCGGGACCATTATCAGAGATTTTAATTCTAACCCTGTCTTTTTCTATGATTTCAGTCTGAATCCTGATTAGAGGATTTTTTTTTGTGTTATTAATTGATTGAAGAGCATCAATAGCGTTACTGATAATACTCAGAAATACTTGATTTATCTCACTAGCATAACAAATTATATGGGGCAGATTTCCATACTCTTTAATAACTTGTATTTCTGATGGGCCATCGCTCAGTCTTAAGCGAGTTTGTAAAATTAGCAAAGTGCTTTCTATTCCGGTATGTAAATCTACTGCTTTCATGTCGGCTTCATCTAAGCGGGAAAAGTTACGCAAACTCAGAATAATTTGGCTAATGCGATCGCTCCCTGATTTCATAGATTCTAGAATTTTAATTAAATCTTTCCATATAAATTCTAAATCCATTTCTTCTATTTTCGCTTGAATTACTCCACTGGGATCTGGATACTCTTGTTGATAAATATTAAGTAAAATAAGCAAATCTTTGACATAATCCTCTATATGTGCAACATTACTGCGAATAAATGTTACTGGATTGTTGATTTCGTGAGCAATCCCAGCTACCAGTTGACCGAGAGATGACATTTTTTCGCTCTGAATTAATTGTGCTTGGGTTTGTTGCAAGTTTTTAAATGCTTGCTCTAAATCAAAAGCTTTTTGGCTTAAATCTTCCGTTTTTTGCGCTACTTCTGCTTCTAAGCTTTGGGAATATTTCTCTATTTGTTTATATAAACGAGCATTATCAATAGAGATCGCCGCTTGAGCTGCGAGTATCTGGATAATTTCTACTCGCTCATTAGTAAATGCTCCCAGTGTTAAGTTATTTTCTAAGTAAACAATACCGACGAGTTTTCCTTGGCGAATAATTGGAGTACATAAAACTGATTTAGGTTGATGAGCGATAATATAGCGATCGCCTGCAAATTGGTCTGCTATACTTAAGTTGTCAAAAACAGCCGTCGCTTGAGTTCGTGCCACCGCATAAATCAAACTATGAGGAATTTCCTGATATTGTTCCAGAGGAATTTCTAATATTTTTGTCTGCTTTTGTGCGGTTTGAGCGACGACTAACCAGTGTCGGTCTTGGCGAAGCACTAAACAACCGATTTGTGCTCCCCCATTTGCAAGCGTAATCTGCATCAAAGTGGCTAACAGTTTCTCTAATTCAATTTCTTGTGAAATAGCTTGTGCCGCCGTCATTACTGCTGGAAAATCTAACCATACATTCTCGCTACTACTGACGCTAGCTAGGCTTCCCATCCAGGTAGGGTTAATTGTTGTCCCAGATGTGATTACAAAGTTAGCAGGTTGGAGAATAGCTTTCAGTAGTTGTGGATAGTGTTGTTCTAAATAAGCGACTTTAGCCTTTGCACCCCAACGGGAATAACAGTAATACGCCTCAATCATGTAAGATTGTGCAACTTTTTCTTTCCCCCAATCTAAGTAAAATTTTGCAGCTAGTTCGTTGCCTAAAGCTTCTTCTTGGATATATTCGTTTTTCTTGGCTCCGGCAATTGCGCGATCGTACCAATCTCCAGCTTCATAATTCTTGCCTAAAACCCGGCATTTTTCTGCTTCTACCAAGTCAATTTTATGTTTGTGATTCATCGGCGCCTGGTGTTCCCATTGAGCCAAAGTGGTTTGATGGGTTTCTGCCAAAGCGAGACTGTTCGCTTGCTCAATTTCTGACTGCGTAGAGCAGACTGCCAAGTAGGTTAACCCGGCATAGAAATGGAAAACCGGAGTATTAATCATTGCTGCCGCTACCATCAAATATGGCTTAGCCTGGGCAATGTAGCCTAGAGCATTGGCGTAATTGCCAAAGAGATAAGCAAGCATTAGTTTGTAGTTAGAGGCAACAGCGAGGGCAGTAAAATCACTATTCTGATGGTGCTGAGGAAACATCACGGTTTCATCATAAGCCTGGCCGATTAACAAATCCGGTTGATTGACAATTTCCCTCAAGTTATGCACCGTCTGTTGTGTTATCTTTAGGTAACCAATAGGAGCATATTGCTTCACAGTCGCTAAGGCAACAGAGTAATTCTCTATTTCTGCTTCCCAAGCATCAATCTCTACTCCCGAGAAAAAATTATTATAGAAATAACTAATGATGCTGTAGCCACCATTGAGAAAATCACCTGTTTCCATTCCGACAAAATAGCCTTCTTTCGCCATTGGGATTGCTGCCCTCAGTGCTTCTTGACGATGCTGGATAAAACAGCCAAACCAAAGTAAAGTTATACACTTAAATTCCCGCCAATTAAACTGATTGAATAAGCTCAGTGCTACTCGCCCAAAACGATAACCTTTTTCTGCTTCTCCGAAAAAACTAGACAGCACAATGCCATAACCCACATACCCGATTGTTGATGCGGGTGCATTGCCAAATTGAAGTGATAGACTGACCATCGTGGCGCAAATCAGAGGCTGCAAGGCTGGATTTGCCGTAAAAATAGCCGGAAACAAGATGGCTAACAGTTGCATCGCCGCGATTATCCTTGGGTCCCTCATTACGGGAAGGTTAACCAGTTCCTCAATCTGTTTGCCCTCCAGTTGGGTGGCAAGGTTTTGTAATGCAATGCGTGTCAAGGCTTGGTCAGTTTCATAGGGGAGTTCAATCCCCAATTGTGCTAGGGCATTGGTGCCGATAGCGATCGCTTCTAATACCTTACTCTGAGTGGTCAGTGCGTTAATTTGAATCTCAAATATCTTGACTTTATCTAGGATTGTTTTAGCCGATCGCAAAACCTGGGCTGCCATTTCTTCCATACCCTCACAATCAGCATTCAAGTAGGCAGTTTCAGCCGCAGCCACATAAAGATTCAGGGTTAATTCATACTGAGTTTGCCAACAGCTTTCTGTGAGTAACTCCAGCCCGGTTTTCACAAAACTTCTGGCGCCGGCATAGGCTGTAGAATTTTTGGCTTTCTCTCCGGCTGCTAAGTTCAATCTGGCTAAGGCTTCCCGTTCCTCTGCTTGAGTCATGAACTCAATTCCTAAATTCAAATGCCCGACAATATCAAACAGCTTTTCCTCTTTTTCTATTTCTGATAAGTTTTGTTGGAGTAGTTGCCCAATATGGTAATGGGTCTGCTGTTTTTGCTCGTCAGGAATCAATGAATAAGCAGCTTGTTGCACGCGATCGTGTAAAAATCGATACGTCGGATTAGCGGAAGCATTGAAAACTTCCTCACGATCAGATTGGGTAAAAAACTTATAGATTTCGGTAGTAGGAATTACCAAACCTTCCTGCAAAGCTTTCCATAAAGCTGTGGCGCTACTGTCTGGTGATTTCTCACTGACAATTGCTAAGGTATTCAAATCAAACTGCGCCCCTATACAAGCCGCTAGTTTGAGACTATCCTGAGTTTCTGGCGGCAATTTTTGTAATTGCAATGCCATGAATTCAACGACATCATCAGTAATTGCTAAGGCCTTCACTTGGGCAATATCGCATTGCCAATATTGAATGTCGAAATCTAAGCTAATTAACTTGTCATCATGTAATGCTTTGAGAAACTGGGTCGCAAAAAAAGGATTACCTTGAGTTTTTTGATAGACCAATTTTGTTAAAGGCTGGGCTAGAGATGATTCACAATTCAGTGTATCTGCCACCAACTGATTCATATCAGGTTGCCTTAAGGGTGGTAAAGTAATTGTATTCACCGTTGCCCCTGTTTTTACAATTTCATCCACTGTTAAAATGAATGGATGTACGGGGGAGACTTCATTATCTCGATACGCGCCTAATATTAATAGATACCCAGCATCTTGCATCAATAATTTAAGCAAGTTTAGTGAGGCGGAATCGGCCCATTGCAAGTCATCTAAAAACATGACTAACGGATGTTCTTGACTGGTAAAGACTTGCACAAATTTTGGCAATAAGAGATTAAAGCGATTTTGGGCGGCTGTTCCCGATAATTCAAGGGCGGCTGGCTGTTTACCGATAATATTTTCCAACTCAGGAATTACGTCAATTAAGACTTGTCCGTTGTCTCCTAATGCAGTTAATATCTGGCTTTTCCATGTTTCTAATTGCCAATCTGATTCAGATAGCAATTGCCCCATTAAATCCCGGAATGCTTGCACAAAGGCGCTGAAGGGAATGTTGCGATTAAATTGGTCATATTTTCCTTTAATAAAATAACCGCGCTGACGGACAATTGGTTTATGAACTTCGTTGATAACTGCGGTTTTTCCAATTCCTGAAAAACCTGCTACTAGCATGATTTCTGTTGCACCTTCGCTGACTCTTTCAAAGGCTTGTATGAGCATTTTTACTTCTTTTTCTCGACCATAGAGTTGGTCGGGGATAGTAAAGCGATCGCATATATCCCGCTTTCCTAATTCAAAGCTTTCAATTTTTCCAGTTTCTTGGTACTGCTGCCAACATCGTTCTAAGTCATACTTCAATCCCTTGGCACTTTGATAGCGTTTTTCGGCATTCTTCGCCATCAGCTTCATCACCAGATCCGAAACCACCTGCGGGATTTTTT